>NZ_JBFTML010000073.1:0-21091 GCF_056396925.1 Pseudomonas sp. 05N433
AGGCTGGCCCGCTTTAAGGCACAACCCGAAGGGCCGGGAAACTAATGGAGAACGCCCCCTAGACCAACCGCTCGATCTTCTGATGCTGCCAGACCATTTTGTAGTACAGCGTCTGCAGCATCAGCATGCCCAGATACGCCACCGGAAACGCCATCCACACCCCTGGCAGCCCGAAGCGCGTATCCAGCAGATACGCCACCGGCAACTGCACCCCGACCACGCAAACGATCGACACCGCTACCGGCACCAATACCGTGCCGCTGGCGCGCATGATGCCGCCGACAATCGCCTGAAAACCAAATACCAACAGGCTCCAGAGCATGATGTGCAACAAGTGCTCGGCCATTGCCCGGGTGGAATCATCCGTAAGAAACAAGCCCAGCAACCAGTGCGACAGCAGATAACCCAACAGCACCAGGCCGCCGGTCAGGCACACGTTGATCAACAACCCGGTGCGCAAAATCTCCCCCATGCGCTCAAGGCGCCCTGCCCCGATCGCCTGCGCGCCGAGGATCGATGCCGTGATCGCAATCGACAGCGCCGGGAACTGCACGTAATTGACGATCTGCGTCACCGCCCCGTACGCCGCCGTCGCCTGGGACCCGTGCTGGTTCACCAGCGCCAGAATCACCAGCTCCGACAACGACAGCACCACCATCTGCAACCCGGTCGGCAGCCCGATGCGCAACACCTTGCCGAGGATGACCCTGTCGAGCCGCATCGCCGCAAACATCTCCCGATCCGGCGCCAACGGATGTCCCTTGCGAATCAACCGCCACGCCAGCCACCCCATCGCCGACAAGTTACCCGCCAACCCCGCCCACGCCGCACTCTGAATCCCCATAGGCGGGAGCCCCAACCACCCGAGAATCAACGCCGGCGTCAGCGCCAGCCCGACACACGTCGACACCACCAGCGCCAACAACGGCGACAGCGTATCGCTCACCCCGCGCAGTAACTGCGTGAACAACACAAACACCAACAGCGACGGCAAAATCCACATCATCACATGGGCATACGCCACCGCATCGTCCAGCACATCCCCCGGAGTGCCCAACCCCTGCAACGCCGGCCGGGCAAACACACTGCCCAACACCGCCGCCACCAACCCGATCATCGCCCCCAACAGCAACGTCGAACCGGCGATGGCCTTCACCAGATGCGGCTCACGGGCGCCCCAGGCCTGGCCGATCAACACCCCAGCGCCCGCACCGAGGCCGATAACCAGGGCGATGAAGAAGAACACCACGGGGAACATGCCCGATACCGCCGCTAACGCCTGGGTGCCGAGCAATTGGCCAATGTAGATGCTGTTGACGGTGCCGGACATGGACTGGAGGAAGTTGGAAAGGGCCATGGGGGCGAGGAATAGGAGGTAGGTTTGCCAGAGGGGGTGTTGGGGTTTGGTTGGGGTTTGCATTGAGGGTCCGTCTCGGGTGGGGGCTGGCGTTTTGGGGATTCTACGCTACGGAAAATGGGAACAGTGCGCTTGTAGTTCACGAAATCAGTGCAGAACACTATTCGCTCCCCATTCGAACTCAACATCTGTTGTGGACCGATATACGTTCTTCTGGAGCTAGGCAGGCCAGCGGGGTCTACCCCGTTCCGATTGAGTAAACTACGCCCCCCTCGAAAAACACTCAATCAGACGTTCCAGATGGTATGAAAAATGTATGTCCCATTTGCTCGGAGGTCAAAACACCGGTTATTGCGACTTCCGTTCTATAATCTTTCCCAAGGGCTTCGCAGGGTCCAATGGAAACCGGGGAAGGAACAATGCGAAAAATTACTGGGACGTTAACGGAAGATCTTAAAAATCACATTGGGGAAAATGACATCAGTCGACACGATGCATTCCCTGTAAACACATATCGCGAACTAATGAAGCATGTAGCACAATTATCTTACATAAACAAAGACCACTTACTCTTCTTTCGCGGCCAAGCAAATGACTACATCAACAAGGCCGGAGCCTCAACATTTTATCCGTCAATATACAGAGGTGAACGCACGACAAAGCAAGAATTAGAAACAAGATTTGAGATACTTTCGGGAGCATCCAAGAGATTAGCAGACTCTTTTATTAAGCAAAGAATAGATGGTGCTGCTGACGTAAAAAAAAGAAGATACATCCAGTGGAGCATCCTTCAACACTACGAAGTATGCCCAACCCCACTAATGGATTTCAGTCAATCCGTGCGAGTAGCTTGCAGCTTCGCCTTTCTTAACAACGTCAAAAAACATGCATATATATTTGTATTCGGCCTTCCATACCTAACAAATAGAATATCAATTAATTCCGAGCACGACTTAGTAAACGTTCGACTCCTCAGTATCTGCCCACCAGACGCACTTAGACCTTACTACCAAGAGGGGTACTTAGCAGGAACAGACGATTCAACAATCGACTTCGTATCAAAAGACGAATTCGACTTCAACGCCAGACTTATTGCCAAGTTCAAAATACCAATATCAAAAACATTCTGGAGCACCGGGTTCTCACCAATTCCAGAGATCGCACTCTATCCTAAAGGCGACCGAATTCATCGTTTATGTCAAGAGCTCAGTAAAGAGCTCGGCACTGAAACAGAGCCTGGCCAACTAGGTCTACTGCTTCAAGCATGGGTTAACCTAGAGTCCCATCTATTAACACTTTCTAGGTCAAGAGGCGGAAAAGTTTACTCCGCACCTGAGGCAATAAAATTACTTCGAAGTTCAAATATCCTTGATTCACAAATGAGTGAGCGTATTGACCGAATAAGAAAAATTAGAAACGACACAGTTCATTCCCCAGAAAAAACAACTACAGAACAGCTAATATCTGCACGAGCAGAAATAGAAAAAATCATAAATACATTCAGCTTACCCTGAGCATTATCTCAACAAAAAACCGTATAAAACACCCATAACATAACTCAAAAAACATACGACAGGTCAATTATCAAATGAAAACTTTCAGTCAACGTAAAGGCTTGAAGACGCAGTCTGAAACGATTCAAGTTAACTCAATGAGCACTGAGCTTCGCAACTCTTTGTGGAATGCACTAGATGTGTCCTTATGGTCCACAAAAAACTATCTTTATTGCAACTACGACGAACCAGTCATTCAACCATTTAGCAAAGCGCTTTGGTTCCACTTCTTTAAAAAAACCATAGACTCAAGACCTGATCGCACGTATAAAATTCTTGAAGACATTCGCACCTATTTCTTTAAATGCGAATGGCATGAAATATATGACTTTTTAGAATTCACYGTAACTTATCACAAGAACTCAAACTCTCGATTAGCAGAATATATAAACCACTTCCTAGAAAGAGAGTTATCCGCTTATCGTTTCGTTTCAGAGCAAATTACAGACATCACAAGCACACAGGAACTGGAAATGCTTGATTCGGCGCTAGCCGATTCCCGTTTTTCCGGTGTAACTGCTCACTTACAACGCGCACTTGAACTTTATGCAAGCCGTGACAATCCCGATTATCGGAACTCAATTAAAGAGTCGATATCAGCAGTTGAAAGTATGGCTCGAATCGTAGCGGAAAACCCAAAAGCGACCTTAAGTGACGCGCTCAAAGCATTGGAGAAAAAAGGGAAACTTCATTCTGCGCTCAAAGATGGTTTCGTCAAACTCTACGCATATACTAGCGATGAAGGTGGTATTCGTCATGCCATGCTTGATGAACCGAAGCTATCTGCTGCTGACGCCCGATATTTTATGCTTTCCTGCACATCGTTCGTAAACTATTTAAAGGCTCAGCTAGCATAAAATCTTATCTCGGGGGCACAGATGAAAATTTAAATCTCTCATCAACACACACAAAACCACGGAGTTTTAGCTTCACACTTAACCCAAGAATACAATAACAAGAGAAAGGCCCGCCTTTTATGCGATCAGGGTTTAGACACCACCCCACAATACAACTCTATCTTCGCCGCAAAAAACCAGATTTAAAGAAATAACAACTTATCATTAATAAAATCCGTAGATACTCATTCGACATTACTTGAAACCTTATATCCGCAAAAAACAAATTACAAACTTTGCTCCACCACTTCTAATAAGTTATTGGCTAATCAAGTCCGCACGCTAATCCTACACAAAAGTCAGATGCCTCCACCTTGCCCCCTACCCCATCAAAGCTTATAGTCCGCCCCGTCGCCCACATGGCGACCAGGTTTGGCGACCTGTTCGATCGGGTGCAAAAGCTCTGTGCTTTATTGCAGACGCTGTTGCACGCTCGCAAAGCTGTCTTTATGGCAGCTGTGCGCGGGAGACCTTCGGGTCTGCCGGTATTCCGATCCCGGTTCGCCAACCTGCGTACAGCTGTCACCCACTCGTTTGGCGACGATTGAGGGGCAGTCAACCTTTGCATTGATCGGAGTTTTCAAACATGGATAGATACATGCCCCTCACCGGAATCGACCTGATCCCGGCCTCCCTGCTCATCGACACCCAAGCCCCACTCGACGTCCTGCAAGCCATGGCCGACTACCGCATCCGCACGGTCACCCAGGTGCTGGAAAACATCGCCTTCCGCGCCGAGATCGGTTGCGACACGGTGGTGCTGTCGGATTTTGCCAAACTGCTGGCCATTCCCCTGCGCGATGGGTGTGACTTGATGGATGTGATCGGTAGACGCTTGCGGGCGCAGACGGCGGAGTAAATGAAAACGGGCGCTGACCGGCGCCCGTTTTTTTTTGATATGGCGTGAACGCTTTATCGCGATGTTGTACAGCTCCTGCATAGCGATAGGACTAATCCCTGGTAGCGATAAATCCCTACATCCCTTCAGTCAATCTGCTCGAACCGCCGCCGCTTCATGAACAATMCCATCCCTATCGCCACGGCAAAAACCGACAGCAACCCCAGATCAAACCCCAACAAGCGGATCTGACCTGCCACAACGCAGCCAATCGCACCCGCCGCCACCAACACCACTCCTAGCCACTTGCGTAGCAGATACGGTTTGAGGAATTGATCAAGCAGAAAGGACAACACCAAGGCAATGACCAATTGAGTAATTACGGACATGTACGTCTCCAGTCAGGTCTTGATGATCAATGTCGAAAGGGTGCGTTGCGGGCCGATACCGCCGTTGACCTGCGCCTCAATGCTGACCAGTACGTCGCCCGCATGGTAGGTGGGTAGGATTTCATTGGCATACGTGCGCACACCGGCGCCTACAGGTATTGCCACGTAAGAGGGGGCCACGGCTTTGGTGGCGGCAGTGAAGGCAGTGGCTGCAAGGTTGGCGATGGTGGTGCGCTGGGCATTGAGGGCGTCGCCCTGTTGCCGGGTCAGCGGCTTGGAGATACCGATCATCATCACGCACGGCAAGCTCTTGGCCTGCATCTTGTCGTACAGCTCGACGACCTTGCTGTTGACCTCATAATGGGCGCTTTTCGCCTCGCCAAAATGCAGCTCGCGCAGGCGTCCGCGTTCGCTGTCGGTAAGGGTGATCTGCGAGACGTTGAAGACGATCCCGTGAATGCCCATGTATTGGAAAGTCCCTTCGAACTTCATCGCCCGCATCCTTTCGAGGCAAAGACGGCGATTCTCTACAAGGAGCGCATTGGATTCAAATCATTTCACCCTGCTGGCAAGGTGTGTACTCGGTTTGTCAGTACTTGAATGATGCCAGCGCCTTGTCAGGCACCCGTTTTGTTTTTTTCGAACCCGGCCAACACGCAGAGGTCGAAACCAGTGATGGCATCGCTACTGATCACAGGCCTCTGGCCTGCTTCATTCAAGGGCGACGCCAGTAGCTCACACACTTTAGGGTGCGCCGGATAATTTCAGCAGGCCCGGATTCTGCCGAGGGCAGGTGCTGACTGCTGCTCACATCCAATGCTCCCGTATCGGAGTACTAACATGACTCAGTCAATGCGGTTCTTCCTATCGATCGTCCTTGCGACAGCCTCACTGGCATCGGCAAGTTTCCTGAACACTGCTGGTGCGGCAACCGCCGAGGATCTGAATGTCGACTCTCGGCAAGCGTTGCAAACGCTCTACAAGGCCAGACCAGTTGCCGAAAAAATCTCACACGACGCTAAAGCGATTCTTGTCTTCCCGAAAATCATCAAGGCGGGCCTGGTGTTTGGCGGCAGCTATGGCGAAGGCGAATTGTTGATGGGTAAGAAAGTCGAGGACTATTACAACTCCGTAACCGGGTCCTGGGGGTTGCAGGCAGGCGCCCAGTCATATGGCTATGTGGTGTTCCTGATGACCGATAAAGCCGTGAACTATTTACGTGAAACCAAGGGTTGGGAAATTGGCGTAGGCCCCACTGTTGTTGTGGTTGATGAAGGGGTGGCGAAGAATCTGTCCAGCTCCACGCTGAAGGACGATGCTTACGCGTTCATTTTCGACCAGCAGGGATTAATGGCTGGGGTCAGCATCGAAGGAACCAAGATTTCCCGGATCAAGCGCTGAAACCGGTCGTTTGGCGCTTGCGGGCGCAAGCGGTGAAGTGAAATGAAAGCGGGCAGCCGAGTGGCGCCCGCTTTTTTATGTCCGCGATTCGTGATGCGTCAGGCCCCCTGGAGCGTTACTGCATGCTTTCGATCAAGACTTTCACCAAAACCACGGATCATCTCCAGCAACGACTTCACCCGCTGCGGCAGATTCCCGGCCGGGTACACCGCGTGCATCTGCGGGCTCTCACCACTGCTGGAGGTGAGTTTGTACTCGGGACAGACCCGCAGCAGGCGCCCCGCTTGCACTTCGGGCTCTGCCAGCCAGTCCGCCAGGCGGGCAATACCGAGGCCTGCCAGGGCCGCCTGGAACACCGCCGAACCGGAGTTGAAGCGAAATTTGGGATGAGCCCGAACGCTGATGGCCTGCGCCTCACTGCGAAAATTCCACTCTTTGAGAATCCGCGGCGCCGTGTGCAGGATCAGCGAGTGCGCCTCCAGCGCCTCGATGGAGTCGGGCATCCCGTGCCGCTCCAGATACTCGGGGCTGGCGTACAGATAACGTGAATAACTCCAGAGTGGAAAGCCGATCAGGTCACTGGATTGCGGATACCCGCCGCGAATCGAGAAGTCCAGTTTGCTCTTGGCCGGGTCGATGGTTTCATCGGTGAAAATCCCATCGACGTTCACGTCCGGATAACGCTCGGCGTACTGCGCGATCAGCCGGGGCAATACCCCGTGCCCGAGAAACTCGGGGGCGGAAAAGCGGACCCAGCCGTAGGCCTGGCCACTGATGCCGGCCAGGTCTTCATCCGCCTCACGTTGCAGATCCAGCATTTTGTAAGCGTGAGGCAACAAGCGCTCACCCGCCTCGGTCAAGCTCACGGCATTGGAGGAGCGATTGAACAACTTGACTCCAACACTTTCCTCCAAGGCCTGAACTGCGCGGGTCAGCGCGCTGGGAGAGCGCCCCAGAGTTCGTGCTGCCGCGACGAAGCTGCGCTTGCGAGCCACCGTCGCGAAGGCTTCAAGTTCCCCCAACATATCCAATGCCATGCGCCACCTCGTTGCACTTTTCACAACGTGGCATTGCAACACAAAAAAAGCGCTTTGGTTAACCTTCCGTTCAACCCCGGACTCTCACCCACCTTTCACCGTCAGAGCCTGATTCCATGATCGATATTGTCATCCTTTGCGTATTCGCCTTCTCTGCCGGCCTGATCGATGCGGCGGTGGGCGGCGGTGGACTGATCCAGATACCCGCGCTGTTCAACGTGCTACCCACGGCACAACCAGCGGCGCTGCTGGGGACCAACAAGGTTGCGGCAGCCTGCGGCACTGCATTCGCGGCCCGATCCTTCGTGCGCAAGGTGGTGATCAACTGGAGTCTGGTGATCCCCGCCGCCAGTGCGGCGTTTGTCATGTCCTTCTTCGGAGCGGCCACGGTGTCGTTCGTGCCACAGTCGGTGATCCGGCCAGCGGTGCTGGTGTTGATCGTGCTGATGGCGATCTACACCTTCTGGAAAAAGGACTTCGGTGCCCTGCACAAGCCCATGCACATCGGCACCAAGGAAAAACTGCTGGCGATCGTCATCGGCGGCGCCATCGGTTTCTACGACGGACTGTTCGGGCCCGGCACTGGCAGCTTCCTGATCTTCCTGTTCATCCGCTGCTTCGCCTTCGACTTCCTGCATGCCTCGGCGTCGGCCAAGCTGGTGAACATCGCCACCAACGTAGCAGCGCTGATGTTCTTCATTCCGACGGGGAACGTGCTCTACCTGATCGCCATCCCCATGGCCGCATTCAACATCCTCGGCGCGCTGACCGGCACCTGGCTGGCGGTTCATAAAGGCGTGCCCTTTGTCCGGGCGCTGTTCCTGGTGTTGCTGCTGATCCTGATCGGCAAACTGTCCTATGACCTGTTCGTGTAAGCGCGTTTTCTGCCGCTACACTCAAGCGGAGCAAGGCATTTCACATAGGCATTACGCCATTTCCATCGTCTATTGAGAGTGAGTCGTTCATGAACCGTCGATTGCTCACCGCTTTCATCGTGATTTCTCTTTCATGGACCAGTGCACAGGCCGGCTACTGGAAGGATTCAAACGGCAATCCAATCCCGGACACTGAATCAAGACGAACCATCGGAGAGTTTGGTGGCTCGCTGTTAATCACTTCCGATCCCGACTGGGAGAAAAAGTGGAATACGCCGGCCGAAACCACTCCAGTATTTACCGAAGCCCAAATAGTCAGCCGAGGTGAAAGGATCTTCGCGCTTACGTTTTTTGCAAACCCGAAGCTCAATGCCAATCACGAAGCCAACATCACGTGCGATTTGAAAGCCACAAGGCCGAACGGTACAGAATCGATCAATCAGCGAGATGCCGTTTGTTTTCAAGGGCGTCTTAAAGGGGATCCGAACAACATGTATCTCGCCGCCCCCGTGATCGGTTTCATCGGTGAGCCTGACGATCCCGTAGGCGTCTGGACGCTGGAAATCACCCTCAAAGACAACTTGCGCAAGGTAGTCATGCCGCTCAAAGCAACATTCACGCTGAAGTAAGTGGTTCTTTACACCGCTGACCACCGTTGTCAGCCTGGCTGTCGCGGCATAGAGCATCACTCCCAGCACCGCCAGATTGGCTGGGGTTGCCCACCACGTTTCAACCATTGTTGACGTCGATAGTCACCATCACGTCAATGAAGTTCTCATAAAAAATCCTCGGCGTAACATCCGCTCCATACCCAACCAATAACACCCCGGAGCACACCATCATGAAACGCCAAACCCTTCTCAGCATCGCTTTCTCGGTTTTTGCAGTAAACGCTTTCGCCGCTTCCCCTGCTCACCCGGTCGTCGCTGAAGGCGGCTCGGATCGYCTGATYGAAARCCGCGTCGCTGAAGGTGGTTCGGATCGTCTGATCGAGAATCGCGTCGCTGAAGGCGGCTCGGATCGTCTGATCGAAAACCGCGTCGCTGAAGGTGGTTCGGATCGTCTGATCGAGAATCGCGTCGCTGAAGGTGGTTCGGATCGTCTGATCGAAAACCGTGCAGCATGAGTGAGTGGCTTTACCGCAACACTCGACCAAAGAACCCGGCCTCATCAGCCGGGTTTTTTCATGCTTTTTTTAGTACCCGACTACATCGATGCTCGCCCGAAGCAGTATAGATGCGGGTTTCAGCGAATTAGCGCCCGCGCTGAATCATCAACAACGACCGTCCGTAACCCCGCCCCGACGCCCTCTCACCCTTCGCTATTCTTAACCACACACACCGCGGGCACGGCTTGCGGCATCAAAACCAGGAGTAAGGATCCGGGTAAGGAGTGCGCCACTTCAAACTGAGTATCAAATAATGAAAATGCTACTGATGGTCGAGTTTCCCCATGAGCCTTTCAACGCGTTTGTCAGGTCGGGGAAGGTCGGCGAAATCATGAACCGTATCCTGGACACCATTAAGCCCGAGGCGACTTATTTCACTGAGCAAGATGGCATGCGAAATGGGATTTTTTTGATCGATATCGTGGATCCCTCCGAAATACCCGGGTATGCGGAACCCTTCTTCCTCAACTTCCAGGCCAACTGCAAATTCCGTGTGGTCATGAACCCGCAGGACCTGCAAAACGCCGGTCTGGAGGAACTCGGAAAAGCGTGGGCGTGAGGTTCGATCAATGAGCCGGGTGATGGCATCTGGATGTGCCTCACCCCGGTCGATGTCCTAAGCCGTAATGCGATCTGTAGCAGCTGCCGAGCTCGCGAGGCTGCGTTCGGCTGCACAGCAGTCGTAAGATCAGAACTTGCGGTGCATCAGGCAGACCGCGTCAGTCGGATTCACGACTGCTTCGCAGCCGAACGCAGCCTCGCGAGCTCGGCAGCTGCTACAAGGAATGCGCCGCAGCTGAAATGACTGAAGGCGCACTGCACTTACTGAACGGTTTTCAGCTTGACCACATCACCGGAGATTTTGGTGGTGTAGCCGGTCAGGACCCAAGCCCAGAACCAGTTTTCCTGCACTTGGGTGTTGATCATGGCATCGCCGCCCTTGGCTTTGATGGCCGCGTCCTGAGCGCGGATGAAGCGGTTGTTCTGCTGGATCGGGATGACGCCGAACAGCAGCAGGCCAGTGGCGGTCGCTTCACTGTGGCCGACAATGGTGTACTGGCTGCTGTCGTATTGCTGGGTCTTCATCGGGGTGCCGGTGCAACCCGCCAGAACCAGGCCAAACAGGGCTACGGCAACCGCTTTGCTGAGGTAATTCACTGTGTCACTCCATTAGAAATACCCGGGATCCATCTCTCGGGCGGCGCATACTCTAACGGATGAAGTGGCCCATTGATATCACTCAGCACTGAAAAAAGCGGATCGATAAGGCTCCGATCATTGCGGCTGAAACGTCTGCAGATAGGCCAACAGGTTTTCGATCTTTTCCGGATCGCTGAGGCCCCAGAAAATCATGCGGGTGCCGGGGACCACTGTTTTTGGCGCTTCGATGTWGGCGGTGAGAGTTTCGCGGGTCCAGACGACGCCTGATGATTTCATCGCGTCTGAGTACTGGTAGTCCGCCGTGCTGCCCGCAGGGCGCCCGAAAATCGCATTGAGTTGCGGACCAAAAAAACCTCGCGCCGAACTCCCTACCTGGTGGCAGCCGCCACAGATTCGCTTGAACAGTTTCTCGCCCGCCTCGGCATCGCCAGCCGCTGCTGCTTGCGTACTGAACACCCCCATGTTGAGCATCAAGGCCAAGGTGAGTACGGCGGCGTTTTTCATGTTCGGCTCCAAATCAGGCGTTGCTGACAGCAAAAGCGGGCGGCTATTTCATCATGACTGGCGCCCACATCGAAGCCTTGAAGCTAATCTATAACTCTCTTTGCTCCATTAGCGCCGCTGCAGAAGGGCCAGAATGAAATCCATCGTACTGGCGCTGGCTCCCCGTGATGATTAGAGTGCAAACGATGTCCGTCATACCTGTTGAAAGTCCTCCAGTAATGTTGGTTCCGGCTCACCCCGCCGACCTGGACAATCTTGTGGCCATTCGAATTGAGGCCATGCGCGAAAGTCTTGAACGGATTGGGCGATTTGATCCGATACGTGCACGTGAGCGTTTTATCAACGGTTTTGATTGTCGCAACACGCGTCACATTGAGCTGGCCGGTGAGCGAGTCGGTTTTATTGTGGTCAAGCCTCAGCTGAACGAACTGCTACTTGACCACTTGTATGTGCGACCGAATGCTCAGGGAACAGGTGTAGGTTCTGCTGTCCTCGAACAGATTTTCAAAGAAGCGGATGCCGCCGCGCTCCCTGTCAGGGTGGGCGCGCTCAAAGAGAGCGCTTCGAATCGGTTTTACATCCGTCATGGCTTCCAATTCGTCGAAAGCGGCGAGTTCGACAATTACTATGTTCGTCCGAACGCTGCACCTTGACGCAGTTTTTTACACCGCCTCGATCAGGAGCGAATGTTTCCGCGAGGCCAAAGGCACGGTTGCACCGGTCGAGGGGAAGAAGGCCTGGTTGYCCAACCGCCCCTCTGATCAAGCCCGCTCCCACATTTTTTGAGCTGCATGGTCCCGGCTACTTGGACTCGACATACACCCCTTGTGGGAGCGCGCCTGCTCGCGATGAGGCCATCGCGCTGGTTGGCGTCGATGCCGCAACAGCAACAGTGTCCGCCTGAGCCATCTCGGGCTTTGCCTCCGCGCCCTCCCCGTTCAGCGCCTTGTTCATCTTCACCGTGTCCAACGCGCCGACCCATTTGGCAATGGCCATGGTGCCGACGCCGTTGCCGATGGTGTTGGTGATCGCGCGTGCTTCCGACATGAACCGATCGACGCCCAGCAACAGCACCATGCCCGCCACCGGGATGGTGCCGAGGGAGGACAGCGTCGCCGCCAGGATGATGAACCCCGAACCGGTCACTCCCGCCGAGCCTTTGGAGGTGAACATCAGCACCGCCAGCACGATCAACTGGTCCATGAGGGTCAGCGGTGTGTTGGTCGCCTGGGCAATGAAGATCGCGGCGATGGTGTAGTAGATCGCCTGGCCGTCCGGGTTGAAGGTCAAGCCCGAGGGAATGATCATCCCGGCGACGGGTTTGGAAACGCCGGCCTTTTCCATCTTGGAAATCATCTGCGGCAGCACCGATTCCGAAGAGCTGGTCCCCAGTACGGTGAACAGTTCTTCCTTGATGAACTTCAAAAATTTCCACAGGCTGAAACCGCTGTAGCGGCAGATCGGCCCGAGCACGAAGATCACGAACACCGCGCAGGTCAGGTACACGCACGCCATCAATTTGCCGAGGGAGAACAGCGAACCGAAGCCGTACTTGCCGATGGTAAAGGCAATTGCCCCGAAGGCACCGATGGGGGCCAGACGCATGACCATGTTGACGATGCGAAACATCCCTTGCATCAGGCTATCCAGCGTGTCGACGAACACTTTTGCGCGCGGCCCGACATGCGCCAGGGCAACGCCCAGCAGAATGGAGAACAGCAAGATTTGCAGGACGTTGCCTTTGGCGAAGGCATCCACGATGGTGTCGGGGATGATGTTCATCACAAAGTCCATGAACGACGCATGTTTCACCGCCGTGGTGTAGGTCGCCAGACTGGACGTATCCAGCGAGGCGACATCGATGTTCATGCCTGCGCCGGGTTTGAACACATCGACCACGACCAGGCCGACCACCAGCGCCAGTGTGGAGACCACTTCGAAATAGAGCAGCGCCCGGAAGCCGACACGCCCCAACTCTTTCATGTTCTCCATGCGCGCAATGCCCGTCACCACCGTGAGGAAAATCACCGGGGCAAGCAGCATTTTGATCAGCTTGATGAACGCGTCACCCAAGGGTTTGAGCGCAGCTCCAGTCTCGGGAATGAACACCCCGACAATGGCACCGAGGATGACCGCGATGAGCACTTGTACGTAGAGTTTGCCAAATATTCTTTTCATGACAGGGCCCTGATTTTTTATTGTTGTCAGGAAATGCCAAAGGGTCAGATTCAGCGATCTGCCCCTTGGCGCTGTGCCGCAGTACGACTTTGAATCGGTGGGAAATATCAGCGGTTGATCAACGCAATGACTGCATCGGTGATCTGCCGGGTGGTGGCCGTGCCGCCCAGATCCGGGGTATGCAAACCGCTTTCGGTCACGGCTTCGATGGCCGACATCAGCTGTTTCGCCGCGGCCGCTTCGCCCAGGTGCTCGAGCATCATTGCCGCGGTCCAGAATGTGGCGATCGGGTTGGCCACGCCTTTGCCGGTGATGTCGAAGGCCGAGCCGTGGATCGGTTCGAACATCGAGGGGAATTTGCGTGACGGGTTGAGATTGGCAGTCGGCGCGATGCCCAGGCTGCCGGACAATGCGGCGGCCAGATCGGACAGGATGTCAGCGTGCAGGTTGGTGGCGACGATTACGTCCAGCGTCGACGGTTTGAGCACCATGCGCGTGGTTACGGCGTCGACCAGTTCCTTGTCGATCTTCACGTCCGCAAAGTCCTTGGCGACTTCGTAGAAGATCTCGTCCCACAACACCATGCCGTGACGCTGGGCGTTGGATTTGGTGACCATGGTCAGGTGCTTGCGCGGACGGCTGCGCGCCAGTTCGAAAGCAAAACGGTGAATGCGCTCGACCCCGGCACGGGTGAACACCGACACTTCGGTGGCGACTTCTTCCGGCAGGCCCCGGTGCACGCGACCGCCGTTGCCGGAGTATTCGCCCTCGGAGTTTTCACGCACCACCACCCAGTCGATCTGATCACCGTTATGCAGTGGGCTTTTCACCCCTGGCAGGACGCGGGCCGGACGCACGTTGGCGTACTGGTCGAAGCCCTGGCAGATCGGCAGGCGCAGGCCCCACAGGGAAATGTGATCCGGCACATTGAGCGCACCGACCGCGCCGAAGAAAATCGCATCGAAGGTTTTCAGTTCTTCCAGGCCACCTTCAGGGATGTAGTAGCCGTTTTTCAGGTAGTTATCCGAGTTCCAGTCGAAGTGTTTGAAGGCCAGTTCGAAGCCGGACTTTTTCGACAAGGCTTGCAGCACTTCGACGCCCGCTGCGATCACTTCCACGCCGATGCCATCACCTGGAACCGCAGCAATTTTGTATGCGCTCATCATCAACTCCACTCTCGTTACGTTCTTGTTGTGCCTGTCGAACGGGGGTGTTCAATCAGGGTGTGAGCGGAGTATATGTAGTGAGCAAATGAGCGTGAGTTACTCCAAATCACTACATAGATGAATTTGAGTTACCAATGAGCCAGACCCTGGATTTGTCATTTTTCTACCTGCTGGCCAACAAAGGCAGCCTCGCCGCGACGGCGCGAGAGCTGGGCGTGACCCCGCCGGCGGTGAGCAAACGCCTGACCGCGCTGGAAGCACGGCTGGGCATCCGCCTGGTCAACCGCACCACGCGCTCGATGAGCCTGACCTCGGAAGGTGAACTGTATTTTTCCCATGCCGCGCGCATCCTGACGCAGATCGATGAGGTCGAGCAGCTCATCAGCAGCAGCCGGGCAACGCCGAAAGGCCTGATTCGCGTCAACGCGTCTTTGGGTTTCGGTCGTCGCTACATCGGCCCGGCATTGGGCGCGTTCTTCGCGCAATACCCGGAGGTGGAAATACAACTGGAAATCAGCGATCACCCGCTCGACCTGGCAACTCACGGGTTTGACCTGGGCATTCGTTTTGGCACGCTGCCGGACGCGGCCTTTCATGCGCGCAAGATTGCCTCCAATCGCCGCCTGCTCTGCGCCTCGCCGCTGTACCTGGAAAAGCATGGCGTGCCGCAACGCCTGGCGGATTTACAGCAACACAACTGCATCTTCCTGCGGCAAAACGAAACGCCCTACGGCGTATGGAGCTTTACCAACGGCGGGCGCACGCAAAACGTCAAAGTGCGTGGCGCGTTAGGCTGCAACGACGGTGAAGTGGCCCTCAATTGGGCGCTGGAAGGTCATGGGATTCTGCTGCGGGCCGAATGGGACATCGCCCGCTACGTGCGCAGTGGCCGTTTGCGCCTGGTGCTGGAGGACCAGACACCGACCCGCGCCGATGTCTATGCCATCTACCCGCAACAGTTGCACCTGTCGGCGCGAGTGCGCAGCCTGATCGATTTTCTGGTCGAGCGTTTCAAGCACATCGATCACTTGGATGAACCGGAATCTGTGCTCGACTGAACGGCGCTACGACAGATTGAGTGCCACGGCGGCGCGGATCAGCGCCTTCAAGGCTGTTTCATCAATCCGGTCGCCCTCATGAATATCGATGGCACGCCGGGTGTTGCCATCGAGGCTGGCGTTGAACAGTCCTGAAGGGTCTTCCAGCGAGGCGCCCTTGGCGAACGTCATCTTCACCGCATTCTTGTACGTCTCGCCGGTGCAGATGATGCCGGCATGGGACCACACCGGAACACCCCGCCACTTCAACTCCTCGACCACATCGGGGTCGGCCTGTTTGATGAGCGCTCGAACCCGAGCGAGCGTCGCGCCCCGCCAATCATCCAATGCCTTGATTTTCGCCTCAATCAGCGCAGAGGCAGAGCCTTGCCCCTCAGTGTCCTTTGAACCGGCCGTCTCCTTGCCCATGGTGGTTATCCCTCTTCATAATGATTGTCGCTCGCCTGCCTCTGGAGTATCGCTGACAGAACTACAACGCAGCCGCTGCAGTTTGACCCACAACGGGGCGTTTGCCTTCAAATCTCCGATGAGTGCAACCACTCACGGAATAGCAAAACAAGGACGTAGCAACAGTGGAAAAGGAAATTATCTTGATGCGTCATGGCCAGCCAGATCTGGCCGTGCAAGACAAAGTTTCAGCGCGCGATATGAAACGCTGGATCGAGCAATACGACCTGTCAGAAATCATCGACCAACCCGCCCCGCAATCGAGTGTGGCGCTGGCGCGTACCGCCAGAATGATCGTGTCGAGCAGTGCGCCCCGGGCGCTGACGTCGGTTCGAGCGCTAGGCCTTCAAGCCAGCGTTGTCGATGATATGTTCTGCGAAGCGCAACTGCCCCATGGACGATGGACACTGCCG
This sequence comes from Pseudomonas sp. 05N433, assembly GCF_056396925.1. NCBI lineage: Bacteria > Pseudomonadati > Pseudomonadota > Gammaproteobacteria > Pseudomonadales > Pseudomonadaceae > Pseudomonas > Pseudomonas sp. 05N433. The sequence goes on from NZ_JBFTML010000073.1 coordinate 16,442, forward strand.
CGCCTTTCACCGTTTACGTGGGCATTTATTCTTCGTGTTTTATGGTTGTGCGGTTTCTCGGGGAAGGTCGAGTCAGCCAGTAAGGCCAGAATGCGCGCCAATACGGCAGCTCAACGGCTTCAATCCCTTGCCGACGAAGGGCCTGTTTTACTGCTCGGTCATGGAATAATGAATCGAATGATTGCCAAGCACCTGGAGGCTACCGGATGGATTCGCCATACCAGCAATGGTAACCAGTACTGGAGCGCGACGGCCTATCGTATGAAACCGCGTTAAGGTACGACGACAGCCACAGACTGAATCCTGGCGCCCTGGCTGGTGGTCAAATTGGAGCTAATATTCATCTGTATTCCTCTGCAAAGGACTGCAATCAGGAGCCGGCTCAAGTTACTGACCAAATGGAATCGCATGATCGTGCGGTTGCAGATCGAGCACGAAATCAGTGCCCGGGATTTCGAGAAGTTCAGCTGGAAACTGGGCATCCCTTGAGGAGACTGGGTGATGTTCGCATCCACCCGGAGACACAGCCAGAGGAGCAGGAGATCGTCCCGGCTTGAATAGAGGCCCGATGCCGGTCCGCGACATCGTGACAGGAGGCGTTTGAGATGCAACTCATCACGTTGAAAATCGACAAACCGGAAGCGACGAATTTCATCTTTGGTCAGACGCACTTCATCAAGTCCGTTGAAGACCTCCACGAAGCGTTGATAAACGCCGTGCCAGGTATCCAGTTTGGCGTGGCTTTTTGTGAAGCCTCCGGCAAATGCCTGGTGCGATGGTCTGGCACCAATACCGCCATGATCGAGCTTGCGCAGAAAAACGCGCAAGCCATCGCCGCCGGCCATAGCTTCATCATTTTCCTCGGCGACGGTTTCTATCCGCTGAACGTGTTGAACGCCGTCAAAATGGTGCCAGAGGTGTGCCGCATTTTTTGTGCAACAGCCAATCCAACCGAAGTGATTCTTGCCGAGACGGAGCAGGGACGCGCGATCCTGGGCGTCGTGGATGGCTTCTGTGCCGATGGCATTGAAGGCGACGAAGACATCCTGTGGCGCAAGAATTTGTTGCGGCAGATTGGCTACAAGCTGTGAAACACGTTTCGCGGCTGAGCTAACGATGGGCTGCCGCCGTCGACAGCCTCACCTGCCGGAATTATGCACGAGTTGCTCAACGAAGAACTCCACGTGCCCTCTCGGATGAGTCGGCAATGGCCAGCTGTCGACGTTGTGAGCAAGAGCCTGGAAAGCTTGAGCACACTTGGAACGAGGGAAGGCTTCAAACACTGCGCGTCCCTTCTGCACGGCTTTGTGCGCACTTTCGTCGTTCGGCACCGCGCCGACGTATTGCAGCGAGACATCCAGGAACATTTCGGTAATCTTTTCCAGCTTGGCAAACAGATTGCGGCCTTCCGCCGGACTGCCCGTCATGTTGGCCAGCACGCGAAAACGCTGCAGACCGTAGTTCAGGTTGAGCAACTTGATCAGCCCGTAGGCGCCGCTGATCGAGGTGGGTTCATCGCACACCACCACCAGCACTTCCTGAGACGCGCGGATGAAATTGATCACTGAACCACCGATACCGGCGGCCGTATCGATGATCAGCACATCCAGTTTGTCGCCGATATCGCTAAAGGCCTGGATCAGCGCGCGGTATTGCGCAGGCTCCAGATGAGTCATGTTCTGCAAACCAGAAGAAGCCGGGGCCACACGAATGCCTCCAGGCCCAGGCATGAGTGCCTCGGACAGCTCGCAACGCCCTTCGAGAACATCGGCCAGTGTGTAGCGCGGAGTCAGCCCCAGCAGAATATCGATATTCGCCAGGCCAAGATCGGCATCCAGCAATACGACGCGCCGCCCCATTTTTGCCAACGCCAACGAGAGGTTAACCGCTACCGTTGTCTTGCCCACGCCCCCTTTACCGCCAGTCACAGCGATAACTTGCACGCAATGCACATCATCCATTTGTCTTTCCCTTCCCTGCGCATCGTGTGCCAGCACGTAATGGCACCCTCCAGATGCCGCAAGAATAGCTGAAAAGCGCGCAATAGCTGCTTTATCTCCCGACGAGAGGCATTTTGCCGGCCTCCATCGAATCGTTTCAACGAAAAGGCCGGCAAAAACCACCAAAACGTCTAGATCCACACATCATTCATTGCGGTTCTTTCCCCGGCTTGATCACCGGTATTCAGCACACCTCGCGGCTCGATCAGCAACAGTTTCACCTCGCGTTCTGCATAAGGCTTGTGTTCGACGCCCTTGGGGACGACGTACATTTCTCCCCGCCCAACCACGACGGCCCGCTCCCGAAGATCGATGCGAAGCTCGCCTTCAAGGACGATGAAGGCTTCATCGGTATCGGCATGGGAATGCCAGACAAAGTCGCCTTCGATTTTCACCACCTTGAACTGATAGTCGTTCATTTCGGCAATCACCTTTGGCGCCCATTGCTCGCTGAACAAGGCATATTTTTCGGCAAAGTTAATCGCGGTGCAGGCCTGGGAATTCATTTAAGTCACCCTCATTGGACAAGATATCGAGCCCTGACTCTAGGGATGACCTAACGCTGCGTATTGCATGATTGTGCAAGTTGGCCGGGACCCTGCTCAATCAAGGCCCAACCTCTTCAGCCACCGGCCGGGGGAGACGCCGTAGGTCTGGACGAATTGACGCGTCATGTGGCTTTGGTCGAAAAAACCTGCGCATACGGCCGCCTCTGCCATCGAGTGGCCCCCAATCATCAATGCTCTTGCCAGGTCGAGCCGGCGCTGGGTCATGTACCGATAGGGGCTTGTGCCGTACAGCGCCCGAAAATCACGGCTCAGGCTCCACCGGTCTCGACCACTCGCCTGGGATAACTCATCCAGGGTAATGACTCGATCCAGCGAGTCATGAATCAGCGCACGCGCGCGCTCGGCCGCTGCAAAATCAAATGACTTGCGCCGCCCACGCTGACCAGAGAGCGTATCCAGCGCCTGCGCGAGATCGTAAAGGGCATCGTCTTCTTCCAGGGGTTCGATGCAAGCGTCGAGGTTTTGCAGCAGTACCTGGGTTGCGGCACCCAGCCGTGGGTCGCTCGATAAGCCACCCTCGATAAATGGCAACGGCTTGCCGCCCAGCACCTGCTGAATCAGGGCAGGTTCGATGTAGATCATCCGGTAATGAAAACCCGCTTCGGTACCGGCCTCACCGTCATGCACCTCGTCCGGGTGCAAGACGATGGTTTTACCGGGCAGGCTGTGGCGCTGGGATTTGCGGTACTGGAAACTTTGTACACCCGACAGCGTTCGCCCGATGGCGTAAGTATCGTGGCGATGCGGCGTAAAGCCATGGCCGCCAAAAAAGGCTTCGATGCGCTCCATCTTCAACGGCTGCGCCGAGCGCTTGACCCAATCCTTGTTGCCCTTGGTCTTAGTCATGTCCCTGTACCACTCGAATGATGTCAGTACGTTACCAGTGCGAGCGTCTGCTGTCCCAGACTCGTGACCCGTCTGAATCGGCCCTCTCAGCGTAGCCGTCAAATTTGTCTGTTCCCCTCGTGAACCAGTTTTGAGACCCGCAGTCATAGCCGTGCCGTAAAAGACGCTCGCCCAATGAAGCGCTCATGCGGTTATTGCTCATCTTTATCCCACCCTTATCGTCGTCAACTCATCAGAGCTGTCTGTTCATGCGCCCGACTGTCCGCTGCTGCCGCTTTATTTCGCTGTGCCTGATGCCTTTGTTTCCGCTGTTCGCCAGCCCCGCCCATGCCAGTGGGGAACGGCAACTGGTGGAAGTCATCAACGATTACCGCGCCGATCCCGACCGCTGCGCGGGGCGTGCAGTCAGGCCGTTACGGCCACTGGCGCTGAAATCGGACTTGTCCTTGCCGATCGGCTATGGCGGTGGTTTGCGGGAGGGGTTGAAGGCTAACGGCTATCAGGCTGTAACGGTACGGACCATCCGCCTGGTCGGCGCGCAAGATGCCGATGAGGCGTTCGACATGCTCCAGAGCGACTACTGTGGGGCGCTGCTCGATACCCAATACGCCGACATCGGTGTCACTCGTGCCCGCAGCGAATGGCGGGTGGTGCTGGCGCAACCGGTGCTCGATGGGCGTATCGGCGATTCGCGCGCTGCGGGCAAGACGTTGCTGGCGCAGGTCAACGCGGCAAGAGCCAGGCCACGCATGTGTGGGCGCCAACGCTTCGCCGCCGCACGGCCATTAACCTGGAACGCCGCCCTGGGCGCCGCCGCGCAAGGGCACAGCAAGGCAATGGCCTACGGCAACTACTTCGCCCACCAGGACCCCGACGGTGATATGCCGGCGGATCGCGCCAGAGCCGCCGGCTACCGCGGCCGGCAGATCGGCGAGAACATCGCCGCCGGGCAAGGCTCGCCCAGCCAGGCGATGTCCGGCTGGCTGGCCAGCCCCGGGCATTGCGCCAACCTGATGAACCCGATGTTTACCCAGGTCGGCGCGGCGTACGCCAGCGATTCGCGCAGCAACAAAGGGGTTTATTGGACGATGCTGTTTGGCGCGCCTTGAGTGAGGGTTTCGAACCGTCCATAGAAAATGGCTGGCGCTGGGGTCACAAGTTTGCGCCTACTTCAAGTCGAGGCAATAGGTGTAGTAACCCGTATCACGCACATAGCCCAATGATTCATACAACCG
>NZ_JBFTML010000074.1:0-45956 GCF_056396925.1 Pseudomonas sp. 05N433
TTCAAGCACTACATCTTTGGTCTAATACGACTAATCAGTCAGTTTTTGGTGCTTTAGTCCAAGGTGTCGACTTTCACCCGCAAAGTCATGTCATCCCGGCCCTGAGTCGAGTAGCTGCGGGTCAGGCCCTGTTTGTCGGCCTGAGTCTGACGATTCACGCCGGCCAGGGTGATCCACTCGCCCRGTCGACCGCTGACAGTTGTGTCGGTACTTTGCACGTTCACTACATCGGGACGTTCCTGGCTCATCCGGTCACGGTTGGTGCTGATAGCCAGGTGAACGATGTTGCCGGTGACGCTGGCGGTGACGTAGAAACCCTGGGTGACATTGCGGTATTCGGTCTGGCTGCGCAGGTCGCCATAGCCGTCAGTCTGAGTGCTGGTGAGCGGCACGCTTTGGCCGACCTGGATTAGCGCCGGTGCGCCTTCGCTGGCCTGAATCTGCTGGATACCGCCTTCACGGCTGTCGGTGCTGCGATTGATGATGCGGGTTTGATTCGGTGCGGCACCGTTGACCGAGTAGCCCTGATCGCCCTGAAAGTTGTTTTCGTTGGTGTCGACGGTGATCAGTAAGCGTTTGGGGGCGGTGTCGAGTTGCGCGAGGAAGGTCTTGAGTTCATCGATCTTGTCGGGCTCGGCGTTGACGATCAGCTGGTTGCCGTAGGCGCTGACCTTGCCGTCCTTGCCGATGAAGTTCTGCGCTACTGGCAGCAGGTCGGCGCTGGTGCGGTAATTCAGGGGCACGATCTCGGTGGCGGCCATGACCGAAAAACTGCAGGTCAGCAGCAGCGTGGTGAGCAGGGTGCGTAGGGACATGTCCGTTTCTCCGCAAATCAAAGGTTTGATATTGCCAGTTTGTCGGCCCGGCGTGGTGCGAGTTGAATCACAGACAGCAAAACGCCCCGGCATCCGAGAATGGCGGGGCGTTTTGTGGTGTTCTTGATATGTATTTGTGGTGAGGGGGCAAGCCCCCTCGCCACAGGGAATCAAGTCGAGTGACGCACCATGTCCACATGCGGAATCCCGGCTTCCAGGAATTCCTCACTGACCATGCTGAAACCCAGGCGTTCATAGAACGCCGTGGCCTGCACTTGCGCGCTCAGCATCTGCTGCTTCAGTCCGCGCTTCTCGGCTTCACCGATCACCGCTTGCATCAGCGCATCGCCAACCTTCATGCCGCGCCAGTCTTTGAGCACCGACACCCGGCCGATGTGGCCATCGGGCAACAGGCGGGCGGTGCCGATCGGAAAGTCGCCTTCGAAGGCCAGGAAGTGCACCGCCGTGGCGTCATCGGCATCCCATTCCAGTTCAGGAGGAACGGATTGCTCGGCGACGAATACCGCTTCACGAATGCGCCGGATCTCGGCGTTGTCCTTTTGCCAGTCTGCGACACGTACGTGAATCTTATTCATCGGCAAACCCCAGGCTGCCCTGCTTGACCAGTTCACACAGCAGGCCACGGCCGTCTTCGTCGCTCAGCCATGGGCCGAGGTTATCGACATGTAGGGCGTCGGCGGCGCAGATCATTTTCAGCAGCTCGCGCAGCTTGCCCGGCAGGTAACGACTCTGGCCGCTGGCGAACAGCAGCAGGTCATCGTCGACTTCCGACCAGGCCAAGCGCGCACTCGGGTTGCGGATCAGCACGGCACCTTCTTCGAGAGCGCTGAGGAAGTCTTGCTCTTCGACTTCTTCCGGGCCGACCACCAGTTCCGGGTAGCGCGGCTCGGTCATGAACTGGCCGAACCAGGTCAGCAGCAGGCGCTCGTCGCTCATGTGCTCGGCCAGCAGGCTTTTGAGGCGATCAAGGGCATCGTGCTGGATCTGATGAGGATCGACCGCCGGCAGGGCGTCGGCGTCGGTGTAGCGCTCTTCGTCCGACAGGAACTGGCTGAGGAAGTCGGTGAAGTGGGTCAGCACTTCAGCGGCGCTCGGGGCGCGGAAACCGACCGAGTAGGTCATGCAGTCGTCGACAGCCACGCCACAGTGAGCCAGGCGCGGCGGCAGGTAGAGCATGTCGCCCGGTTCCAGTACCCACTCATCGGTGGCTTCGAATTCGGCGAGGATGCGCAGGTCCGCGTGCTGCAGCAGCGGGCTCTCGGTGTCGCACATCTGGCCGATTTTCCAGTTGCGCTTGCCGTGGCCTTGCAGCAGGAACACGTCGTAGTTATCGAAGTGCGGGCCGACGCTGCCACCTGGGGCGGCGAAGCTGATCATCACGTCGTCGACGCGCCAGCTCGGCAGGAAGCGGAAGTTTTCCAGCAGTTCGGCAACTTCCGGCACGAATTGGTCGACGGCTTGCACCAGCAGGGTCCATTCGCGTTCCGGCAGTTTGCTGAATTCGTCTTCGGCGAACGGGCCGCGGCGCAATTCCCAAGGGCGCTCACCGTGCTCGATCACCAGGCGCGATTCGACTTCTTCTTCCAGCGCCAGGCCGGCGAGTTCGTCGGCGTCGATCGGGCTTTCGAAATCAGGAATCGCCTGACGGATCAGCAGGGGTTTTTTCTGCCAGTAGTCGCGCAGGAATTCCCGTGCCGTGATGCCGCCCAGAAGTTGAAGAGGAATGTCAGGATTCATGTGTAACCTATTGAAAAAATGCACTTTTCAGACGGGAATAAAAACGCCCGGCGGCGCCGGGCGTCTCAAGCGGGTAGAGCGGTCGATCAGATGCGTTTGGCTTGTGCTACAGCGTTGCCGATGTAGTTGGCCGGGGTGAGCAGTTTCAGCTCAGCCTTGGCGGCGGCTGGCATGTCCAGGCCGTCGATGAAAGYTTGCAGTGCTTCAGGGCTGATGCCCTTGCCGCGCGTCAGCTCTTTGAGCTTCTCGTACGGGTTTTCGATGTTGTAGCGACGCATCACGGTCTGGATCGGCTCGGCCAATACTTCCCAGCAAGCGTCCAGGTCGGCGGCAATCTTTTGCTCGTTGAGCTCCAGTTTGCTGATGCCTTTGAGGCTGGCTTCGTACGCGATCACGCTGTGGGCGAAGCCGACACCGAGGTTGCGCAGCACGGTGGAGTCGGTCAGGTCGCGCTGCCAGCGGGAAATTGGCAGTTTGCTCGCCAGGTGCTGGAACAGTGCGTTGGCGATGCCCAGGTTGCCTTCGGAGTTTTCGAAGTCGATCGGGTTGACCTTGTGCGGCATGGTCGACGAACCGATTTCGCCAGCGATGGTGCGCTGTTTGAAATAACCCAGGGAGATGTAGCCCCAGATGTCGCGGTCGAAGTCGATCAGGATGGTGTTGAAGCGCGCGATCGCGTCGAACAGCTCGGCGATGTAGTCGTGCGGTTCGATCTGCGTGGTGTACGGGTTGAAGCCCAGGCCCAGTTCGTCTTCGATGAAGGCGCGGGCGTTGGCTTCCCAGTCGATCTCAGGGTAGGCCGACAGGTGAGCGTTGTAGTTGCCGACGGCGCCGTTGATCTTGCCCAGCAGCGGAACGGCGGCGACTTGGGCGATTTGACGCTCCAGGCGGTAAACCACGTTCGCCAGCTCTTTGCCCAGGGTGGTCGGCGATGCCGGTTGGCCGTGGGTGCGCGACAGCATCGGCACTTCAGCGAAACGGAGGGCCAGTTCGCGGATGGCGTTGGCGGTCTGGCGCATCAGCGGCAGCATCACGTCATCACGGCCTTCACGCAGCATCAGGGCGTGGGACAGGTTGTTGATGTCCTCGCTGGTGCAGGCAAAGTGGATGAACTCGCTGACCTTGGCCAGTTCCGGCAGCTTGGCCGCCTGCTCTTTGAGCAGGTATTCAATGGCTTTGACGTCGTGGTTGGTGGTGCGCTCGATCTCTTTGACACGCTCGGCGTGCTCCAGAGAGAAGTTTTCCGCCAGGGTGTTCAACACAGCGTTGGCTTCGGCGGAGAACGCCGGCACTTCGCTGATGGCAGGGTGAGCGGCCAGGCGCTGGAGCCAGCGCACTTCAACCAGAACGCGAGCACGGATCAGGCCGTATTCGCTGAAAATTGGGCGCAGGGCCTGGGTTTTGCCGGCGTAGCGGCCGTCAACAGGGGAAACCGCAGTGAGCGAAGAGAGCTGCATGGGGTGTTCTCGGACAGTCGGGCAACGAAATGGGGCGCGTATCATACATGAAAAATATCCGCCGGTCCGTTGCCAACTGACCGGCGTATTACGCGTTACTGACTACAAAACGGTATTGCAGGCGCGGTTCAGCTGCTGCGCATCAGCGGGTAAAGCTCTTTAAGCAACTTGCGTCGGCTGATCACCAACTGCCAGCGATGACCGCCCAACTGCCGCCACAGGCGTGCCGAACGAATCCCGGCCAGCAACAGTGCGCGGATTTTCGAGGCATTGCTCGGTTGCTGCAGGTTGCGCATGTCGCCATGCACCTGAATCCGTTGGCGCAAGGTGCTCAGGGTGTCCTGGTACAGCGCACCGCAAGCGGCGATCACGTTTTCGTGGGCCGGGCCGAAGTGTTCGACCTGGGACTGAATCTGCGGCAGGCGTTTGCCGATCACGTCCAGCATGTCATTGCGCTTGGCCAATTGGCGCTCCAGTCCCAGCATCGCCAGGGCGTAGCGCAGCGGTTCGCGCTGAAGGGTGCTGGGATCGCGTTCCAGGGCGCCGATCAATGCGCGATAGCCTTCGCGCAAATTGATGTCGTCGCCGCCATACACTTCCAGAGTGTCCTTGGGGTCGCGAATCAACAGGCTGCCGAGCATGCAAGTCAGGCCGGCTTCGTTGGTCTGCCCGGTCTTGGCTATCTTGTCGACCAGCACGGCGGCGAGAAACACGCCGCCCAGGGCCGTCAGTTGCTCCTGAGTCGGGCTCATGAATGGTCCTTGCTGGTCCAGGGTTCGGCCACTTCGATCACGCCGCCGCCGAGGCAGATTTCACCGTCGTAGAACACCACGGATTGGCCCGGAGTGACCGCGCGTTGCGGGTCATCAAAGGTGGCGCGGTAGCCGGTGGCGGTCTTCTCCAGGGTGCAAGGCTGGTCGCTCTGGCGATAACGCACTTTGGCGGTCAGCCTGCGCGGCTCGGTCAAGTCGATCGGGTTGACCCAATAGATGTCCGAGGCGAGCAGGGCGCGGGAGAACAGCTGCGGGTGGGCATTGCCCTGGCCAACGATCAGCTCGTTGTGTTCCAGGTCCTTGATCAATACGTACCACGGTTCTTCACCGGCGTCTTTCAGGCCGCCGATGCCCAGGCCCTGGCGCTGGCCGATGGTGTGATACATCAGGCCATGGTGGCGGCCGATGACTTCACCGTCGGTGGTCTTGATCTCGCCGGGTTGGGCCGGCAGGTATTGCTTGAGGAAATCGCTGAAGCGACGTTCGCCGATGAAGCAGATTCCGGTGGAGTCCTTTTTCTTCGCGGTGGCCAGGTCGTGTTTCTCGGCAATCGCGCGGACTTCGGGTTTTTCCAGCTCGCCGACCGGGAACAGGGTCTTGGCGATCTGTTCGCCGCCGACGGCGTGCAGGAAGTAGCTCTGGTCCTTGTTCGGATCCAGGCCCTTGAGCAATTCGGTGCGACCATCGATGTCGCGGCGACGCACGTAGTGGCCGGTGGCGATCAGGTCGGCGCCGAGCATCATGGCGTAGTCGAGGAACGCCTTGAACTTGATCTCGCGGTTGCACAGGATGTCCGGGTTCGGCGTGCGGCCGGCCTTGTATTCGGCCAGGAAGTGCTCGAACACGTTGTCCCAGTACTCGGCGGCGAAGTTGGCGGTGTGCAGCTTGATGCCAATCTTGTCGCAAACGGCCTGCGCGTCCGCCAGGTCATCCATGGCGGTGCAGTATTCCGTTCCGTCGTCTTCTTCCCAGTTCTTCATGAACAGGCCTTCCACCTCATAGCCTTGCTCGATCAGCAGGAGAGCGGAAACGGAAGAGTCCACGCCGCCGGACATACCGACAATGACGCGCTTCTTTTGTGTGGCAGAAGGGGCTGGATCACGCATAGGGATTTAATGAGTGTCTTGAAAAAGGACGCGATTCTAGCAGGCTCAAGCCTGCAAGGCTAAAGAGAAGGGCGGATCAGCTCGAGGCTGAAGTGTTTACCGTCCAGATAATCATCGATGCAGCGGATGATCAGCTCACTGCGCCAGTTTGCGCGCTGTTGCAGCAGTTCGTCACGCGTCAGCCATTTTGCGCCGACAATACCGTCGTCCAATTGATAGTCGGGATGGTGTTTCAGCGCTTTGGCGGTGAAGCAGACGCGTTGATAGGTCACTCCGTTGCTCGGGGCGGTGTAGAGATAAATGCCTATTACGCCGGTTGGCTCGACGTCCCAGCCGGTTTCTTCGAGGGTTTCGCGTACGGCGGCCTCGATCAGGGTTTCGTCCGGGTCCAGATGACCGGCGGGCTGATTGAGCACCGTTCGTCCGTGTTTGGATTCTTCGACCATCAGGAAGCGACCGTTGTCTTCGACGATGGTGGCGACGGTGATGTGGGGTAGCCAATCCATGAAATGTCCTCGATGTTGAATTTGAAGCGCTTTCCCTGTGGGGGGCGGTGTTCACATTTGAATGCTGTCAACGCTGAAAGCACAAACCCCGGCGCATGGCCRGGGTTTGTGATGTTCCCTTACAACCTTAAACCAACGCAGCAATCGCAGCGTTGAAGGTTGCGCTCGGGCGCATGGCCTTGCTGATCAGCTCGGCATTGGCGTGGTAGTAACCGCCGATGTCCACTGGCTTGCCCTGAACGGCGTTGAGCTCGGCAACGATGGTTGCTTCGTTCGCGGTCAGGGTTTTGGCCAGTTCGCCAAATTGCGCTTGCAGTGCAGCGTCTTCGGTCTGGGCGGCCAGGCCTTGAGCCCAGTACAGTGCCAGGTAGAAGTGGCTGCCGCGGTTGTCGATGTTGCCGACTTTACGCGATGGCGACTTGTTGTTGTCCAGGAACTGGCCAGTGGCCTGATCCAGGGTCTTGGCCAGCACCAGCGCTTTAGGGTTGTTGTACGTCACACCCAGATGCTCAAGGGAGGCGGCCAGGGCCAGGAACTCGCCCAGGGAGTCCCAGCGCAGGAAGTTTTCTTCCAGCAGCTGTTGAACGTGCTTCGGTGCCGAACCGCCAGCGCCGGTTTCGAACAGACCGCCGCCATTCATCAGCGGAACGATCGACAGCATCTTGGCGCTGGTGCCCAGTTCCATGATCGGGAACAGGTCAGTCAGGTAGTCGCGCAATACGTTGCCGGTCACCGAAATGGTGTCGAGGCCGGAGCGAGTGCGCTCCAGGGTGAACTTCATCGCGTCGACTGGCGACATGATGCGGATGTCCAGGCCGGAAGTGTCGTGATCCTTCAGGTAGGCCTGAACTTTCTCGATCACTACGCCGTCGTGGGCGCGCATTGGGTCCAGCCAGAAAATCGCTGGAGTGCTGCTTGCGCGAGCACGGTTGACGGCCAGTTTGACCCAGTCCTGGATCGGCGCGTCTTTGGTCTGGCACATGCGGAAGATGTCGCCGGCTTCAACCGACTGTTCCAGCAGCAGGGTGCCTTTGCTGTCGGTGACACGAACAACGCCGTTGGCCTTGATCTGGAACGTCTTGTCGTGCGAGCCGTACTCTTCGGCTTTTTTCGCCATCAGGCCAACGTTCGGCACGCTGCCCATGGTGGTCGGATCGAAGGCGCCGTTTGCCTTGCAGTCTTCGATCACCGCCTGGTAGATGGTGGCGTAGCAGCGATCAGGGATCACCGCTTTGGTGTCGTGCAACTGGCCGTCGGTGCCCCACATTTTGCCGGAGTCACGGATCATGGCCGGCATCGAGGCGTCGACGATGACATCGCTCGGCACGTGCAGGTTGGTGATGCCTTTGTCGGAGTTGACCATGGCCAACGATGGGCGAACGGCATAAACCGCCTGGATGTCCGCTTCGATCTGCGCTTGTTGCTCGGCAGGCAAGGCCTTGATGCGAGCGTACAGGTCGCCGATGCCGTTGTTCAGGTTGAAGCCGATCTGCGCCAGCACGTCAGCGTGTTTGGCCAGTGCGTCTTTATAGAACTCGGCAACGATCTGGCCGAACATGATCGGGTCGGAGACCTTCATCATGGTGGCTTTGAGGTGAACCGACAGCAGTACACCTTTGGCCTTGGCGTCTTCGATCTCGGCGGCGATGAAGCTACGCAGCGCGTTTTTGCTCATGACCGCGCAATCGAGGATCTCACCGGCTTGTACGGTGGTTTTTTCTTTCAGGACGGTGGTGGTGCCGTCTTGAGCGATCAGTTCGATTTTAACGGCGTCAGCGGCGTCGATCAGGGCAGCTTTTTCGCTGCCGTAGAAATCGCCGGTGCTCATGTGGGCTACGTGGGACTTGGAGTCCTTGGCCCAGGCGCCCATTTTGTGCGGGTGCTTGCGCGCATAGTTCTTGACCGACAGCGGTGCACGACGATCGGAGTTGCCTTCGCGCAGAACCGGGTTTACGGCGCTGCCCTTGATCTTGTCGTAGCGGGCCTTGGCTTCTTTGTCGGCGTCGCTGGTCACGGTTTCCGGGTAGTCCGGCAGTGCATAGCCCTGGGCTTGCAACTCTTTGATCGCGGCCTGCAGTTGCGGAACCGAAGCGCTGATGTTCGGCAGCTTGATGATGTTGGCTTCAGGTGTAACGGCCAGGTCGCCCAGTTCGGCGAGGTGGTCGGCTACTGCTTTGTCACCCAATTGCTCGGGGAAGCTGGCCAGGATGCGCCCTGCAAGAGAGATATCGCGGGTTTCAACGGCGATATCAGCGGAGGCGGTGAAGGCCTCTACGATAGGCAACAGTGAATAGGTGGCGAGGGCTGGGGCTTCGTCGGTGAAGGTATAGATGATCTTCGAGCGGGTGGGCATATTCGGATTAACTCTCTCTTCTTTGCTAAAGCGTGCATAGAAACTCGAGGGGCGCCGGGTAAGCGCGTTCGTTCAAAGTCATCCATGAGCCGAATGTCGAGGTTTCTTTGCGGTGATGTTGGGTGCATCGGTCGAGCGTCAAGCGGGTGGACTGCGGTAACAATCCTGCTTTTCCGGGCCCAGAGTCTCGGCTACATTTCCAGTGGCAGAGAGGTCGGCCGTCGTGACTCTGTGGTCAGCGGCGGCATTATACATAGGTAGCTGGCAATCTGCCGATGGTTCATATGCAACGATTCTCGTCCATTGGTCTAAAGGTCGCAGGCAGGCGTGGGGAGTAGCCTTGTATGGTGTGCTTGAGTTTGGCGCTTTTCCCTTTACTTTCAGGCTTGTACGTCACGAACTGTGCAGCTTCGCGGCAGATGGACGGAACATAGGGTTTGCGCGCCGATTCAACTGGGGTACGCTCGGACGAAGCCAGATGTTCAATCCAAACAATGGAGTTCAGCATGGGATACAAGAAGATTCAGGTTCCAGCCGTCGGCGAAAAAATCACCGTCAACGCGGACCATTCTCTCAATGTTCCTAACAACCCGATCATTCCCTTCATTGAAGGCGATGGTATTGGCGTTGATATCAGCCCGGTCATGATCAAGGTTGTCGATGCTGCTGTTAAGAAGGCCTACGGCGGCGAGCGCAAAATTTCCTGGATGGAAGTCTACGCCGGGGAGAAAGCGACTCAGGTTTACGATCAGGACACCTGGCTGCCTCAGGAAACCCTGGACGCGGTCAAGGACTACGTGGTTTCCATCAAGGGCCCTCTGACCACGCCGGTCGGCGGTGGCATCCGTTCCCTGAACGTGGCGCTGCGCCAGCAACTCGACCTGTATGTGTGCCTGCGCCCGGTGCGCTGGTTTGAAGGCGTGCCGAGCCCGGTCAAGAAGCCAGGCGACGTCGACATGACCATCTTCCGCGAAAACTCGGAAGACATTTATGCCGGTATCGAATGGAAAGCAGGTTCGCCGGAGGCGACCAAGGTCATCAAGTTCCTTAAAGAAGAAATGGGCGTCACCAAGATCCGTTTCGACCAGAATTGCGGTATCGGCGTCAAGCCGGTTTCCCTGGAAGGCACCAAGCGTCTGGCGCGCAAGGCCCTGCAGTATGTGGTCGACAATGACCGCGACTCGCTGACTATCGTGCACAAAGGCAACATCATGAAGTTCACCGAAGGTGCCTTCAAGGAATGGGCTTACGAAGTGGCTGCCGAAGAATTCGGCGCGACCCTGCTCGACGGCGGTCCGTGGATGCAGTTCAAAAACCCGAAAACCGGCAAGAACGTCATCGTCAAGGACGCCATCGCCGACGCCATGCTTCAGCAGATCCTGCTGCGTCCGGCCGAGTACGATGTGATCGCCACCCTGAACCTCAATGGTGACTACCTCTCCGATGCCCTGGCGGCAGAAGTGGGCGGTATCGGTATTGCGCCGGGTGCGAACCTGTCCGACACCGTGGCCATGTTCGAAGCCACCCACGGTACCGCGCCGAAGTACGCCGGCAAGGACCAGGTCAACCCGGGTTCGTTGATTCTGTCCGCCGAAATGATGCTGCGTCACATGGGCTGGACCGAAGCGGCCGATCTGATCATCAAGGGCACCAATGGCGCCATTGGTGCGAAAACCGTGACCTACGACTTCGAGCGTCTGATGGACGGTGCCAAACTGGTGTCGTCTTCGGGCTTCGGTGATGCGCTGATCTCGCACATGTAAGCGAAGAGCGGCTGCAATAAAACCGCCCGGCTCGAGTGATCGAGTCGGGCGGTTTTATTATGACTGGATGCCTTGGGTGGTATGAATCAGCTCACGGCTTTGGCGTGGCTGCTGGTAGCGGCTGCGGCGGCTACTGCGTCAATGGCCACTTTGTCCGTAATGTTGACGGCGTGCAGCCCCTTGGGGCCTTGAACAATGTCAAAGTATACGGCTTGCCCGGCCTTGAGGGTCTTGTATCCATCCATCTTGATTGCCGAAAAGTGGGCAAAGAAATCGATATCCTTGCCATCCTCGTCGCGACCTTCTCCGGCGTCGGTGTTAATGAAACCGAACCCCTTGGCATTGTTGAACCATTTCACCTTACCGACAGCCATACTCATATCCCTCTGCAACAGACTCCATCACTGGAGTATCATCCAGTTAATCCGCAGTCTAATCTTGTAAATAGATTGACTCCGCGGACCTTTTTTACCCACTGTGGGCTCTATTGGTTGTAACACCGTTTTCCCGATAGTCAAGGTGACCGGGCAGTCGGAGTTGAAATCGCTGATGGCCGCCCCCACCACTGTATTTGCACAACTGACGAACCTTTCTTTCCATGCATGCAATCAGCCAGATTCGACTAACATTCAATCAGGATCGCCCTGATTTACACGACGACGATTCCGCAGGCATTGCTGTTCAGGAGGCTAAGCCTGCTTTACAGGCGCCGCCTATGTACAAGGTGGTTTTGTTCAACGATGACTACACACCGATGGATTTCGTCGTCGAAGTGCTCGAGGTGTTTTTTAACCTGAATCGCGAGCTGGCGACCAAGGTCATGCTGGCCGTTCATACAGAAGGACGGGCAGTATGTGGAGTGTTTACCCGCGACATCGCCGAGACCAAGGCCATGCAGGTCAACCAGTACGCCAGGGAAAGCCAGCATCCGCTACTCTGTGAAATCGAGAAGGACGGTTAATCGCCGACCACTTGGGTATGAGGTGAAGCTATGTTAAACCGCGAGCTCGAAGTCACCCTCAATCTAGCCTTCAAGGAGGCTCGTTCGAAGCGTCATGAATTCATGACCGTCGAACACCTGCTGCTGGCCCTATTGGATAATGAGGCTGCCGCTACCGTTTTGCGTGCCTGCGGCGCAAACCTCGACAAACTCAAGCATGACCTGCAGGAGTTCATTGACTCCACCACGCCATTGATCCCCTTGCATGACGAGGATCGTGAAACCCAGCCAACCCTGGGCTTCCAGCGTGTACTGCAACGTGCTGTCTTTCACGTACAGAGCTCGGGCAAACGCGAAGTGACTGGCGCCAACGTGCTGGTCGCGATCTTCAGTGAGCAAGAGAGTCAGGCAGTGTTTCTGCTGAAACAGCAGAGCGTTGCGCGCATCGATGTCGTCAACTACATCGCCCATGGCATTTCCAAAGTGCCGGGGCATGGCGATCACTCTGAAGGTGAACAAGATATGCAGGACGACGAGGGCGGTGAGTCTTCTTCTTCAGGCAATCCTCTGGATGCTTATGCCAGCAACCTCAACGAACTTGCGCGCCAGGGTCGTATCGATCCGTTGGTAGGCCGTGAGCTCGAAGTCGAGCGCGTCGCGCAGATCCTGGCGCGTCGTCGCAAAAACAATCCGCTGCTGGTGGGCGAGGCGGGCGTGGGTAAAACCGCGATTGCCGAAGGCCTGGCCAAACGCATTGTCGATAACCAGGTGCCGGACCTGCTGGCCAACAGCGTGGTGTATTCCCTCGATCTGGGGGCCTTGCTGGCCGGAACCAAATACCGCGGCGATTTCGAGAAGCGCTTCAAGGCGTTGCTCAATGAGCTGAAAAAACGTCCGCAGGCGATCCTGTTCATCGACGAGATTCACACCATCATCGGTGCGGGGTCGATGTGTCGGAGCCTTCGGTGGAAGACACCATTGGCATCCTGCGTGGCCTGAAAGGGCGTTTCGAGCTCCATCACAACATTGAATACAGTGATGAAGCCCTGCGCGCCGCTGCTGAACTGGCCTCGCGTTACATCAATGATCGGCACATGCCGGACAAGGCCATCGACGTCATCGACGAGGCGGGCGCCTATCAGCGTCTGCAGCCAGTCGAGAAGCGCGTGAAACGCATCGAAGTGCCTCAGGTCGAGGATATCGTTGCGAAAATCGCGCGAATTCCGCCAAAACACGTCACCAGTTCCGACAAAGAGTTGCTGCGTAACCTTGAGCGTGACCTGAAGCTCACGGTATTCGGCCAGGATGCGGCGATCGACTCACTGTCGACCGCGATCAAGCTGTCCCGTGCCGGCCTCAAGTCGCCTGACAAGCCCGTCGGTTCGTTCCTGTTCGCGGGCCCGACCGGCGTCGGTAAAACCGAAGCTGCGCGGCAGCTGGCCAAGGCGTTGGGGGTCGAGCTGGTTCGCTTCGACATGTCCGAGTACATGGAGCGCCACACCGTATCGCGTCTGATCGGTGCGCCTCCAGGCTATGTCGGGTTCGACCAGGGCGGTCTGCTGACCGAAGCCATCACCAAGCAGCCTCACTGCGTATTGTTGCTCGATGAAATCGAGAAGGCGCATCCGGAAGTCTTCAACCTGCTGTTGCAGGTCATGGACCACGGTACGCTGACCGATAACAACGGGCGCAAGGCAGATTTCCGTAACGTGATCGTCATCATGACGACCAACGCCGGTGCCGAGACTGCAGCGCGTGCTTCGATCGGTTTCACCTATCAGGACCACTCGTCCGATGCGATGGAAGTGATCAAGAAGAGCTTCACGCCGGAATTCCGCAACCGTCTGGACACCATTATCCAGTTTGGTCGCCTCAGCCATGAGGTCATCAAAAGCGTGGTGGACAAGTTCCTTACCGAGCTTCAGGCGCAGCTGGAAGACAAGCGTGTGCTGCTGGAAGTCACCGACGCTGCTCGCAGCTGGCTGGCGGCCGGTGGTTACGACGTGACCATGGGTGCTCGACCAATGGCGCGCTTGATTCAGGACAAGATCAAGCGTCCGCTGGCGGAGGAGATTCTCTTTGGCGAACTGGCCGAACATGGCGGTGTGGTGCACATCGACATCAAGGATGGCGAGCTGACCTTCGAGTTCGAGACCACGGCTGAAATGGCCTGACGTTAACCGCAACAAAGCCAAAAGGCGCCGAAAGGCGCCTTTTTGCTGCCTGCCATGATCGTTCCTGCGCAGAGCGTGGGAACGATCCGCACACAAAAACGCCCGGCATAGCCGGGCGTTTTGTATTGACTTGATTAGCGAGCGCGGTAGGTGATGCGCCCTTTGCTCAAGTCATAGGGCGTCAGCTCGACGCGCACTTTGTCGCCGGTAAGAATACGAATGTAGTTCTTGCGCATCTTGCCGGAGATATGCGCGGTTACGACGTGCCCATTTTCCAACTCCACACGAAACATGGTGTTGGGCAGGGTGTCGACGACAGTGCCTTCCATTTCGAAGCTGTCTTCTTTCGACATGCAGTAAAGCCCTCGGTGTCCAATGAATGGCCCGGTGCAACTGCGCCAGGCAAAAGCGGCGTGCATTGTGCCCGAAAAGTGGGGTTTAAGCCAAGGGGTTCTAGTTCAGGATGACCCAACGTTGATTAATCAGCAGTTCGATAGGGCGATATTGGGTCTTGTAGCTCATTTTTTTGCAGTTTTTGATCCAGTAGCCGAGATAGACCGCTTCCAGCCCCAGGCGCCCGGCTTCGGCAATCTGCCAGAGAATCGCGTAACGCCCCAGGCTGCGACGCTCCTCGCCGGGCTCGTAGAAGGTGTACACCGCTGACAGGCCATTGGGCAGCAAGTCGGTGACGGCCACCGCCACCAGTCGGCCTTCGAGACGAAACTCGTAGAAGCGGGAGAACGGCAGGTCACGCACCAGGAAGGTCGAGAACTGGTCGCGACTCGGCGGATACATATCGCCGTCGGCGTGGCGTTGTTCGATGTAGCGCTGGTAGAGGTCGAAATACTCCTCGCTGAACGTTGGTCGGGCCGGGCGTACCTGCAAGTCGGCATTGCGTTTGAGAATGCGTTTCTGCTGACGGTTGGGGGTAAATTGCGCCACAGGAATACGCGCCGGTACGCACGCATTGCAATTCTGGCAATGGGGCCGGTAGAGATGATCACCACTGCGACGAAAGCCCATTTCCGACAGATCTGCGTAGACATGCACATCCATGGGCTGACTGGGATCGAGGAACAGCGTAGTGGCCTGCTCCTCGGGCAGATAACTGCAAGAGTGGGGCTGAGTGGCATAGAACTTCAAACGCGCCAACTCGGTCATGATCAACCCTCGGGATAAACTTTTGATAAGGGGACTTTCTCAATTCGTCTCCCCGCATTAAGTGTAAGCCACACGGGCCAATGTCGCTCAGCAAACCCAGGTGGCACGACCGGGTTGATCCAAGTGCCGGGCAAGGTAGCCGGCAAACTCGGTGCGGGGAATCGCTCGGGCGCCCAGGCTATGCAGATGATCGGTAGGCATCTGGCAATCGATCAGCACAAAACCTGAGTCTTTCAGATGTCGCACCAGCGTGGCAAAGCCATATTTGGAGGCGTTGTCGGCGCGGCTGAACATCGACTCACCGAAAAACAGCTGTCCCATGGCCAGGCCGTAGAGCCCGCCGACCAGCACGCCATCGTCCCAGACCTCCACCGAATGGGCGTAGCCGCGCCTGTGCAGTTCGACGTAGGCGTCCTGCATCGCTTGGGTGATCCAGGTGCCATCGGCGTACTCGCGCGGCGCGGCGCAGGCGCTGATGACCGCGGCAAAATCCCGATCGAAGGTCACTTGATAGCGTTGTTGACGCAGCAGTTTATTCAGGCTGCGGGAGACATGCAGTTCGTCGGGAAACAGCACCGTGCGCGGATCCGGTGACCACCAGAGAATCGGTTGGCCTTCCGAGAACCACGGAAAGCAGCCATGGCGATACGCCTGAATCAGACGGTCGGCGGACAGATCGCCGCCCGCGGCCAGCAGTCCGTTGGGGTCGCGCATGGCTTTTTCCAGCGGCGGAAAAGTCAGGGTATTGCGTTGTAACCAAGTCAGCATGGCATCCGGGCTTGCAGAAGGGGAGGGCGGTGGCGGGCGATAAACCCGCCAGATAGAAGGTTAACCGTCAAACGCCGGGAATGTCATCGAGATACTTCTCGGCATCCAGCGCAGCCATGCAACCGGCTCCGGCAGAGGTCACTGCCTGGCGGTAAACGTGGTCGGCCACGTCGCCGGCGGCGAATACACCCTGGATGGCGGTGGCGGTGGCGTCGCCTTCGCTGCCGCCCTTGACCAGCAGGTAGCCGTTGCGCATCTGCAGCTGGCCCTGGAACAGGTCGGTGTTGGGTTTGTGGCCGATGGCGATGAACACGCCGGCCAGCGACAGTTCAGCGGTTTCGCCGGTATGGCTGTGACGCAGGCGGGCGCCGGTCACGCCGCTGGCGTCACCGAGTATTTCGTCCAGGTTCTGGTTCCAGTGCAGGCGGATATTGCCGTTGGCGGCTTTTTCGAAGAGCTTGTCCTGCAGGATCTTCTCCGAACGCAGTTTGTCGCGACGGTGAATCAGATGAACCTCCTTGGCGATGTTCGACAGGTACAGGGCTTCTTCCACCGCGGTGTTGCCGCCGCCGACCACTGCGACCACCTGGTTGCGATAGAAGAAACCATCGCAGGTGGCGCAGGCCGAAACCCCTTTGCCGGCAAAGGCTTCTTCCGATGGCAGCCCCAGGTATTGGGCCGAAGCGCCGGTGGCGATAATCAGCGCATCGCAGGTGTAGGTGCCGCTGTCGCCGATGAGCTCGAACGGGCGCTGTTGCAACTTGGCGGTATGGATGTGGTCGTAAACGATCTCGGTGTCGAAGCGTTCGGCGTGTTTCTGCATGCGTTCCATCAGCACCGGGCCAGTCAGGCCTTCGATGTCGCCGGGCCAGTTGTCGACTTCGACGGTAGTGGTCAGCTGGCCACCGGCCTGTATGCCGGTAATGACAACGGGTTTGAGGTTGGCGCGAGCGGCATAAACGGCTGCGCTGTAACCGGCAGGGCCGGAACCCAGAATGATCAGGCGGGAATGCTTCGCTTCACTCATAAAAACACCTCATAAGCCTTTGTCACAAAAGAGAATGCATGCTCAAATTGGACTGCGCGTATTGTGCTGTTGGCTATGCTGGAGCCAAGGGTCTCAAGCATGGCATTGGGCGAACAAACCCGTACAATGCCCGCTTGTAACAGTGTTTGTATCAAAAAAGCGCTGCGTGCCGTATTTCGAAAAGCCGGGGCACAGTGTTAAAAGTAGTCCCGGTTGGGACTGTTAACTTTTTTACCTGCCTGGATTGGGCAGTTTTTATAGTCATTCAACAGATGGACGCGCCAAGGGCGCAGGAAAAGAAGCGTTTTGAAGAAATCCACCGCAGCACCTAAAACAGTCGTTCCGCTCTGGCGCCAGCAATTGCACTACCGGCTCAAGGAAGGTGCATTGATCGCCATCGGCGCCTTGTGCCTGTTCCTGATGATGGCCTTGTTGACCTATGGCAAGGACGATCCGGGCTGGAGCCATAACAGCAAGATCGACGATGTACAGAACTTCGGCGGGCCTGCCGGTTCTTACAGCGCCGACATCCTGTTCATGGTCCTGGGTTACTTCGCCTACATTTTCCCGCTATTGCTGGCGATCAAGGCCTATCAGATCTTCCGTCAGCGCCACGAGCCATGGCAGTGGAGCGGCTGGCTGTTTTCCTGGCGCCTGATCGGCCTGGTGTTTCTGGTGCTGTCGGGCGCGGCGCTGGCCCATATCCATTTCCATGCGGCGACCGGTCTGCCGGCCGGCGCCGGCGGCGCTTTGGGTGAAAGCCTCGGCGACCTGGCGAAGAATGCGCTGAACATTCAGGGCAGCACGCTGTTGTTCATTGCGCTGTTCCTGTTCGGCCTGACGGTATTCACCGATCTGTCGTGGTTCAAGGTGATGGACGTCACCGGCAAGATCACCCTCGATTTGTTCGAATTGTTTCAGGGCGCGGCCAATCGCTGGTGGGCAGCCCGTACCGAACGCAAGCAACTGGTCGCCCAGCTGCGTGAGGTCGACGATCGCGTGCATGACGTGGTTGCGCCGACGGTCACCGATAAACGTGAGCAGGCCAAGGTCAAGGAACGCCTGATCGAGCGCGAGCAGGCCCTGAGCAAGCACATGTCCGAGCGTGAAAAGCAGGTGCCGCCGGTGATTGCTCCCGCACCGCCGAAGCCGGCCGCTCCGAGCAAGCGCGTGGAAAAAGAGAAACAGGCGCCGTTGTTCGTCGACAGCGCCGTGGAAGGCACCTTGCCGCCGATTTCGATTCTCGACCCGGCGGAAAAGAAACAACTCAATTATTCGCCTGAATCCCTGGCGGCCGTCGGCCACTTGCTGGAAATCAAGCTCAAGGAATTTGGCGTCGAAGTCTCGGTGGATTCGATCCACCCGGGCCCGGTCATTACCCGTTACGAAATCCAGCCTGCCGCCGGGGTGAAAGTCAGCCGCATTGCCAACCTGGCGAAAGACCTGGCCCGTTCCCTGGCCGTGACCAGTGTGCGCGTGGTGGAAGTGATTCCGGGCAAGACCACGGTCGGTATCGAGATCCCTAACGAAGACCGGCAGATCGTGCGGTTCTCCGAGGTCTTGTCGACCCCCGAGTACGATAACTTCAAGTCTCCGGTCACCTTGGCCCTGGGTCACGACATCGGCGGCAAACCGGTCATCACTGACCTGGCGAAAATGCCCCACTTGCTGGTGGCCGGTACGACCGGTTCCGGTAAGTCGGTGGGTGTGAACGCGATGATCCTGTCGATTCTGTTCAAGTCTGGCCCAGAAGACGCCAAGCTGATCATGATCGACCCGAAAATGCTTGAGCTGTCGATCTACGAAGGCATCCCGCACTTGCTGTGCCCTGTGGTCACCGACATGAAGGACGCCGCCAACGCCTTGCGCTGGAGCGTCGCCGAGATGGAACGGCGCTACAAACTGATGGCGAAGATGGGCGTGCGTAACCTGTCGGGCTTCAATGCCAAGGTCAAGGAAGCCCAGGACGCCGGCGAGCCGTTGAGCGATCCGCTGTACAAGCGCGAAAGCATCCACGATGAGGCACCGCTGCTGCAGAAGCTGCCGACCATCGTCGTGGTGGTCGACGAATTCGCCGACATGATGATGATCGTCGGCAAGAAGGTTGAAGAGCTGATCGCGCGTATCGCGCAGAAGGCGCGTGCGGCGGGTATCCACTTGATCCTCGCGACCCAGCGTCCGTCGGTGGATGTGATCACCGGTCTGATCAAGGCGAACATCCCGACCCGTATGGCGTTCCAGGTATCGAGCAAGATCGATTCGCGGACCATCATCGACCAGGGCGGCGCCGAACAACTGCTGGGCCACGGTGATATGTTGTACATGCCGCCGGGCACCAGCCTGCCGATTCGTGTTCACGGCGCATTCGTGTCCGATGACGAGGTGCACCGGGTGGTTGAAGCCTGGAAACTGCGCGGCGCGCCGGAATACAACGATGACATCCTGGCCGGTGTCGAAGAAGCCGGTAGCGGCTTTGAAAACGGCGGCGGTGGTGGTGACGATGATGCCGAAACCGATGCGCTCTACGACGAAGCGGTGCAGTTCGTCCTGGAAAGCCGCCGTGCGTCCATCTCCGCGGTTCAGCGCAAGCTGAAAATCGGCTACAACCGCGCGGCGCGCATGATCGAAGCCATGGAAATGGCCGGGGTCGTGACGTCCATGAACACCAACGGCTCGCGTGAAGTCCTGGCCCCTGGCCCGGTGCGCGACTGATCCGGTATTGAAAGGGGCGGCGTCTTGAGACGCCGCCCGCACTCCCACGAATGTTTATGAGGACTCCCATGCGTCTTATCCGCATGCTGTTGCTGCCGGTACTGGCTCTGACCACGCTCTCGGCCCACGCCGACGACAAGGACGTGGCGCGTCTGACTCAACTGCTGGAAAAATCCCAGACCCTGACCGCGCGCTTCTCCCAGCTGACCCTCGATGGCAGCGGCACCCAGTTACAAGAAACTGCAGGTGAAATGTCCTTGCAGCGCCCGGGCCTGTTCTACTGGCACACCAACGCGCCGGCCGAGCAAACCATGGTCTCGGACGGTAAGAAAGTGACCCTGTGGGACCCGGATCTGGAACAGGCCACCATCAAGACTCTTGATCAGCGTCTGACCCAGACCCCGGCGTTGTTGCTGTCCGGTGACGTGTCCAAGATCAGCCAGAGCTTTGACATCAGCGCCAAGGAAGCCGGCGGCGTGATCGACTTCACCCTGAAGCCGAAAACCAAGGACACCTTGTTCGACAGCCTGCGCCTGTCGTTCCGCAATGGTCTGGTCAATGATATGCAGATGATCGACAGCGTCGGCCAGCGCACCAACATCCTGTTCACCGGCGTGAAGGCCAACGAGCCGATCCCGGCCTCCAAGTTCAAGTTCGACATCCCCAAGGGTGCCGATGTGATCCAGGAGTAAACCTGTAGAAGCGGGCTTGTGTGGCGAGGGGGCTGCTCTTGTCACAGGGTGTTCGCCAAACTTGAGAATTGACTCGAGGTTTTAAAAGTACGTGATGGACCTGTTTCGCAGTGCCCCGATTGCTCAGCCCCTGGCCGCCCGTTTGCGTGCGGCCAATCTGGACGAGTACGTCGGTCAGGAACACGTGCTCGCTCGCGGCAAACCTTTGCGCGAAGCCCTGGAGCAGGGTGCCCTGCACTCGATGATTTTCTGGGGGCCACCGGGCGTGGGTAAAACCACCCTGGCGCGGCTGCTGGCGGAAGTCTCGGATGCGCACTTCGAAACGGTTTCGGCGGTGCTGGCCGGGGTCAAAGAGATTCGTCAGGCGGTGGAAGTCGCCAAGCAGCAGGCCGGGCAGTACGGTAAACGCACCATCCTGTTCGTCGACGAAGTGCATCGCTTCAACAAGTCCCAGCAGGATGCGTTCCTGCCATACGTTGAAGACGGCACGCTGATTTTCATCGGCGCGACCACGGAAAACCCCTCGTTCGAACTCAACAACGCGCTGCTGTCCCGGGCGCGTGTCTATGTGCTCAAAAGCCTCGACGAAGCCGCCCTGCGCAAGCTGGTGCATCGCGCGCTGACCGAAGAGCGTGGGCTGGGCAAGCGGCAACTGACCCTCAGCGACGAGGGCTTCCAGATGCTGCTGTCCGCCGCCGATGGCGATGGCCGGCGTCTGCTCAACCTGTTGGAAAATGCCTCGGACCTGGCCGAAGACCACAGCGAAATCGGCATCGACCTGCTGCAAAGCCTGCTCGGCGACACCCGGCGGCGTTTCGACAAGGGCGGCGAAGCCTTCTACGACCAGATATCCGCGCTGCATAAATCGGTACGCGGTTCCAACCCTGATGGCGCGCTGTACTGGTTCGCGCGAATGATCGACGGCGGCTGCGACCCGCTGTACCTGGCCCGACGCGTGGTGCGCATGGCCAGCGAAGACATCGGCAACGCCGACCCCCGCGCCCTGAGCCTGTGCCTGGCGGCGTGGGAAGTGCAGGAGCGCCTCGGCAGCCCCGAAGGCGAATTGGCGGTGGCCCAGGCCATTACCTATCTGGCTTGCGCGCCAAAAAGCAACGCGGTGTACATGGGCTTCAAGGCCGCGATGCGCAGCGCTACCGAACACGGTTCGCTGGAGGTGCCGCTGCACCTGCGCAATGCGCCGACCAAGTTGATGAAGCAATTGGGCTATGGCGATGAGTATCGTTACGCCCACGATGAACCGGATGCCTACGCCGCTGGCGAAGATTACTTCCCGGACGAGTTGGAGCCTCAACGGTTCTATCAACCCGTGCCCCGCGGCCTGGAGCTGAAGATCGGCGAAAAGCTCAACCACCTCGCGCAGCTTGACCGTCTAAGCCCCCGACAGCGGAGAAAATAGTGATTCCCTTGATTGTTGCGGTTTCTGTCGGTGGTGTCGCCGGCACGCTGTTGCGCTTCGCCACCGGTAACTGGATCAACGCGAATTGGCCGCGGCACTTCTATACCGCGACGCTGGCCGTTAATATCGTGGGCTGTTTGCTGATCGGCGTTCTATACGGCCTGTTTTTGATTCGCCCGGAGGTATCGTTTGCGGTACGCGCCGGGTTGATCGTCGGCTTCCTCGGGGGGCTGACGACTTTTTCATCCTTTTCACTGGATACGGTGCGCCTGCTGGAAACCGGGCAAGTGCCGCTGGCCTTGGGCTATGCGGCCATCAGCGTATTCGGCGGGCTGCTCGCCACCTGGGCTGGCCTGTCCTTGACCAAACTTTGATAACGAGAAACCGACATGCTCGATTCCAAACTGTTACGTAGCAACCTTCAGGACGTAGCGGACCGCCTGGCATCCCGTGGCTTTGCCCTGGATGTTGCGCGCATCGAAGCGCTGGAAGAACAGCGCAAGACCGTCCAGACCCGCACCGAAGCTCTGCAGGCTGAACGTAACGCGCGCTCCAAATCCATCGGCCAGGCCAAGCAGCGCGGCGAAGACATCGCGCCGCTGATGGCGGATGTCGAGCGCATGGCGGGCGAGTTGAGCGCCGGTAAAGTCGAGCTGGACGCGATCCAGACCGAGCTGGATTCGATCCTGCTGGGCATTCCGAACCTGCCGCACGAATCGGTGCCGGTCGGCGATGATGAAGAAGGTAACGTTGAAGTGCGCCGTTGGGGCACGCCGAAGGCGTTCGACTTCCCGGTTCAGGACCACGTGGCCCTGGGTGAGAAGTTCGGCTGGCTGGATTTCGAAACCGCCGCCAAACTGTCCGGCGCCCGTTTCGCCCTGCTGCGCGGCCCGATTGCTCGCCTGCACCGTGCACTGGCGCAGTTCATGATCAACCTGCACATCAACGAACACGGTTACGAAGAAGCTTACACGCCTTATCTGGTACAAGCGCCGGCCCTGCAGGGCACCGGTCAGTTGCCGAAATTCGAAGAAGACCTGTTCAAGATCAGCCGCGACGGCGAAGCCGATCTGTACCTGATTCCGACCGCTGAGGTGTCGCTGACCAACATTGTGGCTGGCGAAATCGTCGATTCGAAACTGCTGCCGATCAAGTTCGTGGCACACACGCCGTGCTTCCGCAGCGAGGCTGGCGCGTCGGGTCGCGACACTCGCGGGATGATCCGTCAGCACCAGTTCGACAAGGTCGAGATGGTCCAGATCGTTGAGCCGTCGACCTCGATGCAAGCGCTGGAAAACCTGACCGCCAACGCCGAGAAAGTCCTGCAACTGCTGGAGCTGCCATACCGCACCCTGGCGCTGTGCACCGGCGACATGGGCTTCAGCGCGGTCAAGACCTACGACCTGGAAGTGTGGATTCCGAGCCAGGACAAGTATCGCGAGATTTCGTCGTGCTCCAACTGTGGCGACTTCCAGGCCCGCCGTATGCAAGCGCGTTTCCGCAACCCGGAAACAGGCAAGCCTGAGCTGGTGCACACCCTGAACGGTTCCGGCCTGGCGGTCGGTCGTACCCTGGTGGCGGTACTCGAGAACTATCAGCAGGCCGACGGTTCGATCCGTGTCCCTGAAGTGCTCAAGCCGTACATGGGTGGCCTTGAGGTCATCGGCTAAATGGACTATCTGCCGCTGTTCCATAACCTTCGCGGCAGTCGTGTGTTGGTCGTCGGCGGGGGGGAGATTGCCTTGCGCAAATCCCGCCTGCTGGCCGAAGCCGGTGCGCTGCTGCGGGTGGTCGCACCTGAAATCGAACCGCAGTTGCGTGAGCTGGTAGCCGGCAGCGGTGGCGAGTGCCTGGTGCGTGGCTACGTCGAGGCGGATCTGGATGGTTGCGGGCTGATCATCGCCGCCACCGACGATGAACCGCTGAACGCGCAAGTCTCCGCCGATGCCCATCGGCGTTGCGTGCCGGTCAACGTGGTGGACGCGCCGGCCCTGTGCAGCGTGATCTTCCCGGCGATCGTCGACCGTTCGCCGCTGATCATTGCCGTGTCCAGTGGCGGCGATGCGCCGGTGCTGGCGCGGTTGATTCGCGCCAAGCTGGAAACCTGGATTCCTTCCGCTTACGGTCAACTGGCCGGTCTGGCGGCGCGTTTCCGCAACCAGGTCAAAGGCCTGTTTCCGGATGTGCAGCAGCGTCGGGCGTTCTGGGAGGATGTGTTCCAGGGCCCGATTGCCGACCGGCAACTGGCCGGGCAGGGCGCCGAGGCCGAGCGCTTGATGCTGGCCAAAATCAATGGCGAAGCCCCTGTGGCCACCGGTGAGGTCTATCTGGTGGGCGCCGGGCCGGGTGACCCCGACTTGTTGACCTTCCGCGCCTTGCGCCTGATGCAGCAAGCCGACGTGGTGCTGTATGACCGTCTGGTGGCGCCGGCGATTCTGGATTTGTGCCGTCGCGATGCCGAGCGGGTCTACGTCGGCAAGCGCCGCGCCGATCACGCCGTGCCTCAGGAACAGATCAACCAGCATTTGGTGGATCTGGCCAAGGCCGGCAAGCGCGTGGTGCGCTTGAAGGGTGGCGATCCGTTCATTTTCGGGCGTGGCGGCGAAGAGATCGAAGAACTGGCGGCCCATGGCATCCCGTTCCAGGTCGTGCCGGGCATTACCGCTGCCAGCGGTTGCGCGGCGTATGCCGGGATTCCGCTGACTCACCGCGATTACGCGCAGTCAGTGCGGTTTGTCACCGGGCACCTCAAGGACGGTTCCACCGATTTGCCGTGGGCCGACCTGGTCGCGCCGGCGCAAACCCTGGTGTTTTACATGGGGCTGGTGGGCTTGCCGATCATCTGCGAGCAGTTGATCAAGCACGGTCGCGCGGCTGATACCCCGGCGGCGTTGATCCAGCAGGGCACCACGGTCAATCAGCGGGTATTTACCGGCACCCTGGCCGACCTGCCACGGCTGGTGGCGGAGCATGAAGTGCATGCGCCGACACTGGTGATCGTTGGGGAAGTGGTGCAACTGCGCGAGAAACTGGCGTGGTTCGAAGGGGCTCAGGCGCAGGTCTGAATACCGAGTCGCTTTCATGTGATCGTTCCCACGCAGAGCGTGGGAACGATCAACCTCAGGCCTTGCGCCAAACCCCTTTCCCGCTCAACCGCCCCCGATCATGTGCCCCGGTGAAATCCTGCGCCGGCCCTTTCGGCACAATCCCGGTCGGATTGATGGTCTTGTGGCTACCATAGTAGTGGTTCTTGATGTGGGTGAAATCCACCGTCTCGGCAATCCCGGGCCACTGATAAATCTCCCGTAGCCAGTTCGACAGGTTCGGATAATCGGCAATCCGCCGCAGATTGCATTTGAAGTGGCCGTGATACACCGCATCAAAACGAATCAGCGTGGTGAACAGGCGAATATCCGCTTCGGTCAGGTATTCACCCGTCAGGTAACGGTTCGCGCCCAGCAGTTGCTCCAGCCGATCCAGCTCGGCAAACAACTCATCGAACGCCTCTTCATAAGCCTGCTGCGAGGTGGCAAACCCGGCGCGATAGACGCCGTTGTTCACTGCTGGATAAATCCGCTCGTTCAGGGCGTCGATTTCGCTGCGCAGCGGTGCCGGGTAGAAATCCAGGTCATTGCCGGTCAAGTCATCGAACGCACTGTTGAACATGCGGATGATCTCCGCCGATTCATTGCTGACGATGCGGTTGGTCTGTTTATCCCACAACACCGGCACGGTGACGCGGCCGGTGTAGTCGGCGGTATCGGCGGTGTAGCGCTGGTGCATGAAATTGAAATGATCGAGCTTGTCGCCGGTCGATCCGAGGTTTTTATCGAAGGTCCAGCCGTTTTCCAGCATCAACCAGCTGACCACCGACACGTCGATCAGGCTTTCAAGGCCTTTGAGTTTGCGCAGGATCAGCGTGCGGTGGGCCCACGGGCAGGCGAGGGACACATAGAGATGATAGCGACCGGCCTCGGCGGCAAAACCACCGACGCCGCTCGGGCCTGGCTTGCCATCGGCAGTCAGCCAGTTGCGACGCTGCGCCTGTTCACGCTGGAACGCGCCATCCTTGCTGCTTTGGTACCACTGATCCTGCCAGCGACCTTCGACTAACAAACCCATGTGCCTGACTCCTCAACCTATAAGCGTTGGAGAGGAGTCTATGCGCATAGGTTCGAACAAAAAGCGCAAAGGTTGGGCTGTTATGATCGACTAAATCGATCGGTCCCGGGCGTCCCAATATTGCTGGGCGGTTTCGAAGGCTTGTTCGCGGGGCTGGCCGAGGCCGCGCAAGGCCAGGGCCATGGTCGAGATCAGCGCCATTTGCGGGTAGCTGTCGACCACGTCGCCACGCCATACGGCTTTCAAGTGCTCCGGGTCCAGGCTCGCCGGTTTGACGTGGCGCTGGCTCGACAGCTGCGGCCATTCTTCATCCCAGCTTTCGCCGCCGGTGGTGCCATACAGGTGACTGTCGGCGTCCGGGTTGATCTCAATCTCGCCGCCATCGCCCTTGACGACGATTGCCGTGTCCCCGAGCAGACCGCTGGCATCGCGATGCACCGCCTGGTAGCCGGGGTGGAAAATGCTTTGCAGGCCACAACGGGCGCCAAGCGGGTTGAGAATCCGCGCCAGGGAATGGATCGGCGAGCGCAGGCCCAGGGTGTTGCGCAGGTCGATCATTCGCTGAAGCTGGGGAGCCCAGTCCACCAATGGCATGAACGCCAGACCGCCCTGATCGAGGGCCGCACCGACCTGCTGCCAGTTGCGGCATAACGGTATGTTCAGCGTCTCGAGCAGTTGTTCACTGTAGAGCCGACCCGCCGTGTGCGCGCCGCCGCCGTGCATGAAGATGCGCACGCCGTTCTGCGCCAGGCACTTGGCCGCCAGCAGATACCACGGCAAATGCCGCTTCTTGCCTGCGTACGTCGGCCAGTCCAGATCGACCGCCAGCGCCGGTGGGTTCAGGCGTTCACGCAAGGCTTCGGTGAACCCGGCCATTTCCTCGGCGCTCTCTTCCTTGTGCCGCAACAGCATCAGGAACGCGCCGAGCTGGGTGTCCTCGACCTTGTCGTCGAGCACCATGCCCATGGCCTCGCGGGCTTCTTCGCGGGTCAGATCGCGGGCGCCGCGTTTGCCTTTGCCAAGGATCCGCACGAATTGGGCGAACGGGTGCTCGGCGGGCGTTTCGAGGGTCAGCGCTGGATAGTCGGTCATAAGCAATTCGTCGGTTTGGGCAGGCCCGCCAGTTTCGCGGCGAGTTTGGCAGGGGTGCCTTTGAACAGTCGGTTCAGGTGCAGGCTGTTGCCCTTGTCGGGGCCGAGCTTCAATGCGGTGTACTTGATCAGTGGGCGGGTGGCCGGGGACAACTGGAATTCGTCGTAGAAACTGCGCAGCAGTTCGAGGATTTCCCAATGTTCCGGGCTCAACTCGATGTCTTCGGCGGCGGCGAGGGCGGTGGCCACCTCGGTAGACCAGTCGCTCAGTTCCACCAGGAAGCCGTCCTTGTCCAGTTCAATGGCGCGGGCGCCAACGGTCAGGGATTTCATAGCCAACTGTTGACCTTGTCATAGTGAATCGACAGTTCGACGAAGGCCGGGTAGTCAATGGCACTGGCCCAGTCCGGAACTTGCAGAGCCCGGGCCTGCGCGTCTTCGGCCAGTACGAACAGTTTCAGGTTGCGAGCATGCAAAGAGCTGAATGGCGCGGTGCCTGGCTGCAGGGCATAGGCCGCATCGCCACTCAGCAGCAGCGCATCGTTGGGGCYGATCACGCGCAGGCAACTGCCCAGGCGCTCGTCGCCGAAAGGGGAATGAGACAACACATGCAAAGTCGACATCAGAGGGTGATCACCTGGTCGTAACGGTCAATAAGGGCGGTGATGTCCTGGGCGCTCAGTACCCGGGCTTCTTCAAGCGACAGACCTTTGGGGTCCAGGCCTCGGGCCGCTACGCTGTCAGCGCACACGAACAGATCTTCGACGCCAAACATCGGCAAGGCTTGCAGGTTGGCGCTCAGGTCTTTCTGCTGCAATGCCTTGGCGTCCTGTTTCGCAGCGAGCTGGAACACGCCGTCATCAAGAAACAGTAGCCCGATCGGCAGATCGAAGGCGCCGCCGGCCAATACAATGTCTAGCGCTTCGCGCGCATTCGGCCCGGACCACGGCGCCTGACGGCTGATAATCAGCAAGGATTTAGCCATCTCACGCGCCTCCGAAACAGATCAGGCGGTCAGCGTCCTGCACCGCGTCATGCAACTGGCCAAGGCCGGACAATTCCCACGGCGCGCCCACGGCGACCGCTTCACGCTGATAGCGCTGGGCTTCTTCCTCGTTCAGCACGCCACGACGCAGGGCGGCGGCGATGCAGACCACGCCATCGAGTTGATGCTCGCTGACAAAGGTGCGCCATTGCTTGGGCAAGTCCTGCTCATCCTGAGGAGTGACCACACTGCCGGACGCGTTGTAGACGCCATCCTGATAGAAAAACAGCCGGACAATCTCATGCCCGCCGGCCAGCGCGGCCTGGGCGAACAGCAAGGCACGGCGCGAGGAGGGCGCATGGGCGGCGGAAAACAGCGCTATGGCGAATTTCATGACGGACTCGATCAGCAAAACTGCGGCCATGATAAAGCTTTATCGGCAGGGCGGCGAAGGGCGTTTGCTCGCAGACCGAGTCGCTGCCATTGCGAGGATTATTTGGTCAGCCCATACAACTCGCAATACTCAAGCCAGTCCATGCCGGCCATCTCTGCAACTTCCTTGTGCACTTCCATGCGTTGGGCCTGATATTCCTCGGGCGTGGCGGTGGTCAGTTGCAGTGTCAGCTCCCAGGCAAACAAACCCAGGCGCTCGGCCTCGGCTTCGAACGCTTCATGCAAGCGTTCGTCGCGGTATTGCGCCACCGTCTCGCCTTTGGCCTGGGCGAGCAGGGGATTGAGATTGTCGAGCTCAAGACGCAGCTCAGGGCGTTCATCGAGAAACTTCCTCAGCGCCTGTTCGTGTTGCTGTTCGGTTGTCGCCATGGTCACTCCTTGAGGGGATTACGAAGACTGCTTTTTGCTCGCCTTGGCAGCCGCAGCCAGACACTCAAGGGCAAACTGCTCGGTGTAGGTCATCTGGATCGGCGTGGTTTCGCCTTTGACGGTTCTTTCGCCGTCGAGAATGTAACGAATCCGCTTGTCGGTGACGCCAATTCGCTTGGCGATCCAGGCCGGCGTCTGGCCGATCTGGCTGATCAGTTTGTCGGCGTAGTCGGTGGAGGGTTTGTAGAACTCGGCATTGGGTGTCATGGCTTTCCTGAAAAATGGGCGATGCGAGGCTATCGGCGCGACAGGGTGCGCGAATCGTTGCGCGGTGTCGCGGTATAAATGAAGTAAAGCAGAACGATACGCCGCGCCGCGGTGGTACAGTCCGCTTTTTCCTGATGAGCGAACGCAATGCGAATTCTGATGGTGGCGCTGGCCGCAACCTTGCTGGCGGGCTGCGCCGGATCGGCGATGAACGACGCCCGCACCAAAACCCCGTACAAAACCCTGACCTCGGACAAACCGGAAAAAGTCGTCGCCCAGTGCGTGCAGTTTGCCTGGCAGGACGAGGCGGTGTTCGGCGTCGATGCCGGTGCGTATTTGCAGCCGGGCAAGAAGGGCGGCTCGACGGTCTACACCCGTTCGGCCGAATCTTTCGTGGACGTGACCAGCGATGCTTCAGGCACGGCCTTGAGCTACTACGCCCAGCATGATGATTTTATTGCCAAGCGTCGTTTGGCGGCGTTGGCGACCTGCCTGTAAGAGGTTTATGAGGCAGTCCCCCTGTGGGAGCGAGCAGGCTCGCTCCCACAACGTTTGCGTTTTAATCAATCAAACGCTTCTGGAAAAAGAAACGCTTATGGCCTGGCGGATAATCGGCAATCTGCCCCAGTTCGCTGAAGCCGTGTTTTTTGTAGAACTCCGGCGCCTGGAAGTCGAAGGTGTCCAGCCAGATCCCGATGCACTCTTTCTCCCGCGCCAGGTCTTCGGCCATCTGCATCAGCTTCGAGCCCAGCCCTTGGCCCCGTGCCTGGGCCGGCACCGACAACAACTCAATGAAAAACCATTGGTAAAACACCCGGCCATAAAGCCCGCCGAGAATCTCGTCGTTGTCATCGCGCACCAGCAAGGCAATCTGCTCTGACACCGTGGGCCCGGCCTTTGAGGCGTTGTAGGCGCGCAGCGGTGTGAGGATTGCTTCGCGCTCTTCCTGAGTGGCGTTTGTCGACAGTTCAATTCGCAGGGTCATGGGCTACATCCATATGGCAAAGAGGGAGCCTATCGCGATCGCAGTTTGTTTGGAACTCCCGGGCGCGCCGGGAGGTCTAGCCTCAATAATGTCATTCGCAATGCACCCATGAGGACCGCCCGTGGATATCTTTGAAGCCTTGCGCGAAAGCCATGATCGCCAGCGTAGCTATGCCGTCGCCCTGATCAAGACCCACGGCGACACCCCGGAACGGCTAGAGGCTTACAAACAGCTCAAAGCCGAACTGCACGCCCACGCAACGGCCGAAGAACGCCATTTCTACATCCCGTTGATGGCATTCGACAATGGCATGGACCTGAGTCGCCACGCCATTTCCGAACACCATGAAATGGACGAAATGATGGAGGAACTGGACGAGACTGAGATGTCCAGCGCCGCTTGGCTGATCACTGCCAAAAAGCTCTCGGAAAAGGTCCATCRCCACCTGAAAGAGGAAGAGCAGAAGTTCTTTCAAATGGCCGGAAAACTGCTCGACAACAAGCAAAAGGAATCACTCGCCGGGCAATACCAGAAAGAATATAAAGCGCAGTTGCCCTGACCTGAAGCACACAATCATTTGTTGCTTTGGCGTGTAGGCCAATTGGATTTCAAGTAACACCGACCCTCTGAATCCGTTCTGAAGGATTGGACAGAGCGTTAGAAAAAAAGAAGCCCGGCAACCATGCCGGGCTTTTCTGTTTTCGCCTAACATGGACGTCTTCTGACGAAAATAGGGATGGATTGTCATGTCGAACACAGCCGAGCGGGTCAACATCATCGAGTCTCAGGTGTTGTCCCACAACTGGTATCTGCTGAAGAAAATCACGTTCGATTACCTGCGCAACAACGGCGACTGGCAGCGCCAGAGCCGCGAGGTCTACGACCGTGGCAACGGCGCGGCGATTCTGCTGTTCAACCGCGAGAAGAAAACCGTCGTGCTGACTCGCCAGTTCCGGTTGCCGGTGTTCGTCAACGGCCATGATGGTTTGTTGATTGAAGTGGCGGCGGGGCTGCTGGAAGGCGCTGCGCCTGAAGAGCGCATTCGCGCTGAAGCTGAGGAAGAAACCGGCTATCGCGTCCACCATGTGCAGAAGGTGTTCGAGTCCTACATGAGCCCCGGTTCGGTCACGGAGAAACTGCATTTCTTTATTGCCGAGTACGACGCCTCTTCGAAAGTCAGCGAGGGCGGTGGGCTGGAAGACGAAACCGAAGAACTGGAAGTGCTGGAGTGGAAATTCGACGACGCCCTTGAGGCGTTTTATCGCGGGGAGATCTGCGATGCCAAGACCATCATGCTGCTGCAGTATGCGGCGATGAAGGACATTTTCGGACCGGTCTGAGTCGGCGGGGTGTGCCTGGATCGAGAGAGCGTTCAGGCACAATGGTCGAGCGTTTCGGCACAGTAATCAGCCTTTGCTCTCTCTAGACTCGTGCTTCACGCCAAGACACCGATGAGGTCAYGATGAACATCCGAATTATCCTATCCGCATTGTCCATGGGGGTCGTCCTCACTGGGCACGCAGCCGACTTCTCGCTGACGAGCCAGGATATTGCTGAAAATCGCCCGCTGACCAGTCGCGAGGTATTCCAGGGTTTCGGTTGTGAAGGGGGAAATACGTCTCCGCAACTGTCCTGGTCCAACGCCCCGGCGGAGACTAAAAGTTACGCAATCACGGTCTATGACCCTGATGCGCCGACCGGCAGCGGCTGGTGGCATTGGACGGTGGTCAACTTACCGGCTTCAACCAAAAGTCTGCCAAGAGGGGTCGGTTCGAACCTGCCTGCCGGAGCCGTACAAGGACGAACCGATTATGGCCAACCGGGATTTGGCGGAGCGTGCCCTCCTGTGGGGGATAAGCCCCATCGCTATCAATTCACCGTATGGGCGTTGAAAGTCGACAAGTTGCCACTCGACAACCAAGCCAGCGGAGCCTTGGTGGGCTATATGCTCAATGCCAACGCCTTGGCCAAAGCGACCATCACTTCAACTTACGGACGTTAAGAACGATGCGCCCTTGTGACGGCATCCAGCACCGGGAAAACATTATCGATGCGTGTGTCATCCGGGCGCGGCAGCCTCATACCTTGCAACGGGTGCCGATCTTCGCGACCACCTTGTGTCGAGTGCGACAGGGGGAAAAACTGTTGCAATGGGATGACCGGGAGATGCGCGCTGGGCCGCAACATCTGATTCTGTTGCCGGCCGGGCGTGAGCTTGGTATCTCGAACTTCCCCGGTCTTCACGGTCACTACATCGCTGATGTCGTGACCTTTCCCGGTTCGACACTGCGCAACTTCAGCAGCCGATATGGCCGGCAGATCATGAATGGTCACCGTGCCCCGAAGACAGATCTGTGTGTTCCCCTGGACAGGCACACGACGCAGGCATGGGATCAGTTATTGGCCGCCATCAATGCGAACGCGCCGGATGCATTGCGCACCCACTATGGGGAAGCGGTTCTGCTCAGCCTGGGCCTCAATGGCCAGGCCGGACCGCTGCTGATGGATCGCAATGATCCACTGTGCGAGCGTGTGCAGCAGTTGCTGATGGGCAGCCCTGAGAGCGACTGGACGGTTGCGAGCGTCGCTCAACACCTGAATCTCGGTGAATCGACGTTGCGTCGCCAACTGGCCAATGAGGGGAGCAGCTTCAGGAATATTCTGGAAAGCGTTCGACTGGCGACCGCGTTGCAATGGTTGCAAACCACGTCTCGGCCCATCGGTGAAATTGCCGGTGCCAGCGGCTACGCCTCGGCCTCACGTTTTGCCGTGCGCTTTCGCTCACATTACGGCCTGTCGCCACGGGAATTGCGGGCGGCGATTTAGGTATTCCTGTGGCCTGTAGGAGCGAGGCTTGCCCGCGAAGAATGCGCCGCGGTTTTTCAGGTATTACGCGTCATCGTTCTTCGCGGGCAACACCAGCACCTCGGCATCCACGCCATTGCTCAAGGTCAGCACCTGTTCTTTGCGAACCCGTACGCCGTCGCCTTCCTGCAGCTGCAGGCCGTTCAGCTCGACACTGCCCCGCGCCACATGCACATAGGCGTAGCGATCGGCAGCCAGTTCCAGCGTGGCGCTTTCCTTGCCGTCGATCAGGCCGGCATACACCCGCGCATCCTGCCGGACTTTCAACGAGCCCTTGGCCCCATCCGGGGAGATGATCAACTGCAAGCGGCCGCGTTTTTTCTGGGTGCTGAAATGCTCTTGCTGATAACGCGGTTTGGCGCCGCTGACGTCAGGCACGATCCAGATTTGCAGGAAGTGCACCGGGCGTGTCGATGAGTGGTTGTATTCACTGTGCGCCACGCCACTGCCGGCACTCATCAGTTGCACGTCGCCAGGGCGGATCACCGAACCGGTGCCCAGCGTGTCCTTGTGTTCCAGCGCGCCTTCGAGCACGTAGGAGAAAATCTCCATGTCGCGATGAGGGTGCTGTCCAAAGCCTTTGCCTGCGGCTACGCGGTCGTCGTTGATCACCAACAGGTCGGAAAAGCCCTGTTCCCGTGGGTTGCGGTAGTTGGCAAAGGAAAAGGTATGGAACGACTTCAACCAACCGTGATTGGCCGCACCGCGATCCGAAGCTTTGCGAAGGGTCAGCATGATGAAATCTCCTGTCAGGACGTGAATTCGTCCGAGTGAGGAGAAGGTTAATGTTTACCTTAAAGTGCAGTAAGTAGATGAAAATTGAAATACTGTCTCGTTCAGGTTGACAGTTGTGTGAACGGGTTCATGTATGCTTGTTGTTACATGTGGCCATAATGTCGGGCGCCAGACCCGTGGGCGGCGCAATGGTATTGAACAGTTCTCTATTAGTGACCTTGAACCCATGAAAACCGTGGCAATGGTGTTGTTCCCAGACTTTCTCCTGCTCGACATGGCCGGCCCCATGGAAGTGTTTTCCATCGCCAATCGTTATCTGCAACCGGCGGACCGATACGAGCTGTTGACCATCGGCACCGTGCAGGGCGCATTGCGGGCCTCCAACGGCGTGAGCGTACTGGCGGATCTGCACATCGATCAGGCTAACGAGCACTATGACCTGTTGCTGGTGCCAGGCGGGCCGGGGGCCTACAACGAAAAGTATCCGCCGCTGCTCGACTGGCTTCGGGGAGCCATCAGCCGTGCTGACCGATACGGGTCGATCTGCACCGGCGCGTTCGTGCTCGGGCATGCCGGATTGCTGGACGGCTTTCGCGTGACCACTCACTGGCATTACACCGAACGACTGATCAAAGGCTTCCCCAAGGCTGTCGTCGAGACCGATCAGATTTTCGTGCAGGACCGCAACCTCATCACTTCCGGCGGTGTCACCGCCGGTATCGACCTGGCGCTGGCGGTGGTTGCCCAGGACCACGGCAAGAAAGTCGCCCAGGACGTCGCCAAAGTGCTGCTGGTGGTGATGAAACGCCAGGGCGGGCAGGCGCAGTTCAGTCCATTGATGGCCGCGGTGGGCCCCCAGGAAACGCCGGTCACCCGGGTGCAGAACCATGTGCTCGAACACCTCGACGAAGCGTTCGGTATCGAGCGTATGGCCAGTCTGGTGAACATGAGTGCGCGGCACTTCGCCAGGGTTTTCACCCGGGAAGTGAATATGACGCCGATGGAGTTTCTACAAAGCGCGCGCATCGATCACGCCAGGAATCTGTTGGAAACCAGCGAGCTGCCGCTCAAGACCGTAGCCTATAAAAGTGGCTTCGGCAGCGTGCGGCACATGCGATTTCTTTTCAGTGAAAAGCTCGGCCTGACCCCCACCCAGTACCGCGAGCAGTTCAGTTAACGCGCTGTTGTCCGTCGTGCGCACCGCGATGACCGTGACGCTCCTCCCATGGCCGTTGTACCGTCACCCATGCCTGCCAAGATACCCGTGAACTCTTTTTTGGGAGGTGCGGAGCCTGGATGGGCGGGATCGATGGAGCTTGCAGTTCCTTGAGCCGAGCCAGGTTTTCAGCATATGAACGTGCATGAACAACCTCAGAGAGATAAACAGTGACACGGTGCTGCGGTTCGGGCCCTACGCATTCCACTTGCATCAGCGGTTGATCCTGGACGGTGATCGGCCGCTGCGCATGGGCGGGCGAGCCCTGGACATTTTGCAGGTGCTGGTTGAGCACGCTGGTGCGGTGGTCAGCAAAGAGGCGCTGATTGCCCACGTATGGCCGACCTCGGTGGTCGAGGAAATCAACTTGCGCGTCCACATTGCCGCCCTGCGTCGAGCGCTCGGCGATGGGCCGAACGGGCAGCCTTATATCGTTAATATTCCCCAGCGCGGTTATAGCTTCATCGCCCCGGTGCAGCACGATCGGGCGGGCACGCCGGTGCTGGTCGAAACCGTGCACAAGCCTCAACACAACTTGCCTGCGCGGCTCACACCGGTGACCGGTCGCGACTCGATCGTCGGCAGCGTGGTTCGGCAGTTGCCGGTTCGACGCTTCATGACCCTGATCGGCCCTGCTGGCATCGGCAAGACCACCGTGGCGTTGCGCGTGGCCGAGTTGCTGTTGCAGCACTATCGGGATGGTGTCTGGATGGTTGACCTGGCGGCCATCGATGACCCGTCGCAGCTTGTCGATCATCTGTCGCGCACGCTGGAACTGGACATTGGCGCAAAGGCGTTGGCGCAACGGCATGCCTTGGTGGTGCTCGACAACTGCGAACACCTGCTCGAACGTTGCAGGACAGTGGTGGACGATCTGTTGGCCTCGGCACCTCGACTGTCGATCCTCGCCACCAGTCGCGAACCGCTGCGAGCAGCGGGGGAAACGCTGCTGCGGTTACCGCCCCTGACGGTGCCGCCAGCCTCGGTGATTTATAGCGTGGACGAGGCCATGGGGTATTCAGCGGTGCAGCTGTTGGTCAGCCGCGCCCGAGCCCGTCAGCAAGGGTTTGCCTTGCGTCAACAGGATCTGAAGGCTGTGCGTGAAATCTGTCGTCGGCTGGATGGCTTGCCCCTGGCCATTGAGCTGGCGGCGGCGCAGATCGATGCATTGGCGCTGGTGGGGTTGCAAGCGCAACTGGGTAACTGTTTTCAGCTGTTGAGCCAAGGTCGACGCACCGCCGTGCCACGGCATCAGAATCTCAAAGCCGCACTGGACTGGAGCTATGAACGGCTGAGCCCGTTGGAACAGATCGTGTTGCAGCGGCTGGCGGTGTTCAAGATGGCGTTCACCCAGGACGCAGCGATTGGCGTGGTCAGTGGCGCGATGTTGCTGCCCGCAAGCCTGGTTAACGTGGTGGAGAGTCTGGCGAATAAATCGCTACTGTCGGTGGAGCAGGGCAGCGGCGTGACGCGCTACCGTTTCCTCAATACCACGCGCACCTACGCCCTGGAGAAACTCGAAAACAGCGGTTACTTGCGTGCCTTCGAACTGCGTTATGAGCGCTACATCAGCCGGGCCCACGGGACATCAGTCGGGCAGGTCGTGCTGCAACTCGTCGAGTAACCGCCGGACTTTGATCAGGTCCGGTGTGGCGAAGCCTTCGGTGAAGCGCTGGTAAATCG
Organism: Pseudomonas sp. 05N433; assembly: GCF_056396925.1. Lineage (NCBI taxonomy): Bacteria > Pseudomonadati > Pseudomonadota > Gammaproteobacteria > Pseudomonadales > Pseudomonadaceae > Pseudomonas > Pseudomonas sp. 05N433. The sequence goes on from NZ_JBFTML010000074.1 coordinate 36,194, forward strand.
GCGCCAGCAGCTCATGGGCTTGCCGGAAGTGGCCCTGACGCTGCCACAACTGGGCCAGCGATGTCGCACTGCGCAGTTCCCAGGCCAGCGCTCCCTGGTTTTTTGCCACGGCTAAAGCCTTGAGCAGCACCGCCTCGGCCGCGTCAGCACTGCTCGGGCAATCCTGCGCCAGTAACGCGTCGGCCCGAGCCCGCAGAATTTCTGCCGTGCTCCAGCCCGCCGCGCCGTTTTCGGCCCGCTCCAGCAACGCATCATCGATGAAACGGCTGCCCAGAGTGACCATGATTTCCTTGACCAACCCGGTGTCCGTTCGCGGGGATGAGGGCGCATCAGTTCCGTCGATCACCTGCGCGTAATGTTTGGCCCAGGTGTAGAACAGCAACACCGAGTGTTTCTTCGCCTGCTCAAGCAGCAAGGCCAGGAGCTCGCGGGCGACCGGCGTGTTGCCGTTGTAGTGCGCGATCAGGCAACCGGACAGCGCCAGGGTGTAGCAGATGGACGTGCCATGATTGATTTGCATCGCGATGTCGAGCGCCTGTCGTGCGGTATGCCAGGCTTTTTCCGGGAGCCCTTGCAGCCAGAGAATGCGCGCCAGAATCGTCAGGGCCGCCACGCTCTGGTCGTATTGCACGCCAAAGCCATGGGTGAAGCGGTTGAGCTGGCCGCTCTGGGCCAGACGTTGAATGACCTGTTCGGCATTCTCCCGCGCCAGTGCCTGATCCCCGGCAAAATGCAGGGCCAGGACCCGCAAGCGTTGGGTGCTGAGGGCCGTCATCGCGTCGTCGTGCGGCCTCAACCGCTCGAATTGTCGGCTCTGCTCCAGGGCCAGTTGGTAGTTGCCGCAACTGAGATCAACCGCCAGGTGCCCGGAAATCGCTTTGAGCTGACCGGCCATATCGTTGCAGTGTTCGGCCAGGTGTTTGGCGCTGACGAAGGCTTCGACGGCTTCGGTGCTATTGCCCTGGGTGTGGTAGCAGGAACTGCCGAGGGCAAGCTTGAGGTTCATGGTCAAACGCGGACAGGGCTGGTGCGTCGTTTCGAGCAACGCCAGGGCTTTGCGCACGTACGCGTCGTATTCCTTCAGCAGCGACAGCTCTTGCCAGAGCGGTGCCGAGGTCGCGGCGAGACGGATGGCCAAGGCCTGCGGCCCTTGAGCGTTCAAGCCCCAATCCAGGACTGCACGAATGTCGTCCAGGCTGCGGGCGTAACGCTCGGTCCAGCGCTCGCTCTGGGTGTGTTCCCATTCACTTTGCGCCTGCTGCATCAAGGCCAGGCAGCATTCGGCGTGGCGCTCTCGGGTGTCCGCCAGCTCTTGGGCCTGGTCGAGTTTTTCCAGTGCGTAGCCACGTGTGGTGTCGAGCAGACGGTAGAACACTTCTTCATCGCCGACTTCCACGTTCAGCAATGACTTGGCCACCAATTGGGTAATCGAGGCAAACACCACATCGGGCTCGACGTACTGGCCGACAATCACGGCAGCCGCCGATTCCAAGGTAAAAGCGCCCCGGAATATCCCCAGTCGGCGCAGGCACGTCTGCTCGCAGGCATTGAGCAGTTCGAAGCTCCAGTCCAGCGTGGCGCGCAGGGTCTGATGGCGGCCCATGGTGGTCGGGCAGCCTTGGGCGAGCAGGCGAAAGCTGTCTTGCAGTTGCGACAGCAAGCCGCTCAAACCCAGGTTGCCGACCTGCGCCGCTGCCAGTTCGATCGCCAACGGAATGCCGTCCAGACGTCGGCAGATTTCAATCGCCAGCGGCAGATCGGCTTCGCTCAGTTCGAAGCTGTCGTGGCTGGCCATCGCCCGCTCGACAAACAATTGCAGSGCCGAAAASGTCAGGGCCTGRGCGCGGTCSAGCACGGCGATGGGCGGCGGGCAGTCCAGTGATTCCAGGCGCTGCACGTATTCGCCTTCGGCCCGCAGGCTTTCGCGACTGGTAGCCAGAATGTGCACTTGGGGCGCCGCGCGCAGGATGCTTTCGCTGAGCAACGCAATGGCATCGATCAGGTGTTCGCAGTTGTCGATGACCAGCAGCATCTGCCGTTCGCGCAAGCATGTGGCGAGCCCGTTCATGGGGTCGGCGTCATGCAACGGCAAGCCCAGCGCTGTCGCCAGGTGCGCGCCGATCATCAAAGGGCAGTTGATCGGTGCCAGGTCCACCAGGCGAATGCCGTCTCGATAGCGACCGATCAGTTGCTCGGCGACGCGCAGCGCCACGGTCGTCTTGCCGATCCCGCCGGGGCCCACGAGGGTGATGAAACGTTGCTGTGAGAGTTGCGCCAGCAGTCTGTCGACCAGGGCCTGACGGCCGATCATGCGAGTCCGGCGCACCGGCAGGTTATGGCCGCCCGGTTCATTGGCGTCGTTTTGGGGATGTTGTTCGATGGACTCCAGGGAAAACGGCGCGACAAAACTGTAGCCGCGCTGGGCGACGGTGACGATGTAACGCTGGCCGGCCTGACCGTCACCGAGGGCTTTGCGCAGTGCCGCCATGTGCACGCGCAGGTTGGTGTCTTCCACTACGCTTTTGGGCCAGACCCGCGCGATCAGTTGCTGCTTGCTCACCACCTGGCCTGCGTGCTCCAGCAACATCAACAGAATGTCCATGGCTTGCCTGCCCAGGCGCAGGGGCTGGTCGGCCTCCATTACCAGGCGTTGGCCAGGGTAGATCCGGTAGGGGCCGAAATGGATGGCCTGTTCGGGGGTAAGGGTCAACGGGTCACTCCTGCTTGCGTCCGTCTATCGCGCGGTATCCAGGCATATTCCTAAGGTTTTTTCGGTAGCGCAACGTGGCGTCATACATCTCGGCAGCAGGTGCAACGGCTGCGGCCTTGCCGTCGGTGCCCGGCGGCCCCGTATTTATTGGACTCAGCGCTGGTGAACGGCACGCCGTGGCCATGGGTGTACGGCAGAAAATTAACAACGTTTAACTCGTACCGATCCGGTCTACGCTCAAAAATCCATTTCTTCAAGTAGCCGAAGGTATCGGCCTTTTTGCAACAGAAAGTGCAACAAAAAGCGTGCCGCAAAAAGGACGAACACTTCTGGAGGAGCCGGAATGAGCAACGTGGTGGTGGTCTATCACAGTGGTTACGGGCACACCCGGGTCATGGCCGAAGCCGTGGGCCTGGGGGTGGAACGACACTTGGGCAGCACCTGTCGGCTGATTCCGGTGGAGGAAGTGGACGATCACTGGGAGCGCTTGCACCGTGCCGATGCAATCATCTTCGGCGCCCCCACCTACATGGGCAGCGCCTCGGCAGCCTTCAAGGGTTTCATGGAGGCCACCGCCTCGTTCTACCTGGCCCAGCCCTGGCGCGACAAGCTCGCTGCCGGGTTTACCAACTCCGGATGCCTGTGTGGCGACAAGCTCAATACCTTGCTGCAGATGGCGGTGTTCGCCGCCCAGCACTCGATGATCTGGGTCGGCCTCGACCTGCTGCCGGCGCGCAGCAGCCTCGGCCTGTTCGACGGGCAGTTGAACCGGCTCGGCAGTTCGCTGGGGGCGATGGCCCAATCGAACGTCGAGCAATCCCCCGAATTTGCTCCGCCCCTGGAAGACCGCCGCACCGCCGCACATTTGGGCGAGCGGGTGGCGCGCCTGGCCGAACGCCTGGCTCAAACCTCTTGTTAATCGTCGTAAACCCATGCATCAGGAGAGTCGTAATGAGCACCTTTACTACCCGAGACGGCACCGAGATTTACTACAAGGACTGGGGCACCGGTCAGCCGATCGTCTTCAGCCACGGTTGGCCGTTGAACGCCGACAGTTGGGAGTCGCAGATGATCTTCCTGGCCTCCAAAGGCTACCGGGTCATCGCCCATGACCGCCGTGGTCACGGTCGTTCGAGCCAGCCATGGTTCGGCAACGAAATGGATACTTACGCCGATGACCTGGCGCAGTTGATCGAGCATCTGGATCTGCAAAACGCTGTGTTGTTCGGTTTCTCCACTGGCGGTGGCGAAGTGGCGCGCTACATCGGTCGCTACGGTACTGGACGCGTGGCCAAGGCCGGGCTGATTTCATCGGTGCCGCCGCAGATGCTCAAGACCGAGGCCAACCCGGGCGGCCTGCCGATGGAAGTGTTCGACGGTATTCGTCAGGCGTCTTTGGTCGACCGTTCGCAGTTGTACAAGGATCTGGCCAGCGGTCCGTTCTTCGGTTTCAACCGGCCGGGTGCCAAACCTTCGCAAGGCATGATCGACTGGTTCTGGCTGCAGGGCATGGCTTCCGGCCACAAGAATGCGTACGACTGCATCAAGGCGTTCTCTGAAACCGACTTCACCGAAGACCTGAAGAAGTTCGACGTGCCGACCCTCGTGGTGCATGGCGACGACGATCAGGTGGTGCCGATTGAAGCCTCGGGCATCGCCTCGGCAAAACTGGTCAAGGGCTCCACATTGAAAGTCTATCCGGGAGCTCCACACGGCCTGACCGATACCCACAAGGATCAACTCAACGAAGATCTGCTGACGTTCATCAAGGGCTGATCAAAATCAAAGGCGCCGGCGCCTACAGGGACATGTGAGCACCTGTAGGCGCTGGCGAAGGCTGCGATCTTTTGCTGTTGTGAGAGGGAAGAGTACGCATGGCACGGCAGCGCCAGGCAAACGGTGTGATGCCTTCGCTGCGGGTGAAGATATGGGAGAAATGCGCCTGGTCGCAGAAGCCACATTCCAGGCTGATTTGCGTCAGGGTCAGGTCGGTGTCCTGGATCAATTGTTTGGCTCGGGCAATGCGTTGCTGTCGGATCCAGTCCTGCGGCGAAACACCGGTGCTGCATTTGAACGCACGGGAAAAATGACTGCGCGACAGGGCACAGACCCGTGCCAGTTCGGTCACTTCCAGGGTGTCGTCGAGGTGGTCGAGGATCAGTTGCTTGACCAGAGTTTCGCGCCAGGGGCTAAGCCCCCCCGTGGTTTTTTTTTGCGTTTCAATGGCACACGCCTTGATCGCGTTTTGCTGAATGAGAGCCATGGCCAATGTCCGTGTCGATGGGCGCGCGCGGATGCACTGCACGGTGGGTCAGCACGTTCCCTTGTCTGAAAAACAAGTCTGCGCAGAAGGCTTCATTCTTGGCCGCGAGGACTTTGGCTTGCGAGTTAAACGTTGTTAATTCCGCAGTCAGGCTTAAGGGTGAAAATGCGGCAACTGAGCACATCACTGCAATTCGCGCCGATGCACGGTCATGCAAGATGGGCGACGTGTAGCGGCCTGGACTGGGCCGCTTTTTCTGGCTCGATCAAGGGTGATCTCATGAAGCATTCCCGCGTTTGCACGCTTGGCGGACTTGGCCTGGCATTGGCGCTGATGTCTGGCATCAGCCTGGCCCAGGCACCGGCTCAGGTGAACACTCAGGTGCCCGGTTACTACCGGCTCGCGGTGGGCGACTACGAGGTGACGGCGTTGTTCGATGGCTACAACGACCTGTCGCCCAAACTGCTCGAGGGGCTGACCCAAGACCAGATCCGCGCGTTGCTGGCTCGTCGTTCGATTGAAACGCCGGGGGTGCAAACCGCGTTCAATGCGTTTCTGGTGAATACCGGCAAACAATTGATTCTGGTGGATACCGGGGCAGGGCAGTGCATCGGTGCCACGGCGGGCCAACTGTCGGCGAACATGAAAGCCGCCGGTTACCAGCCGGAACAGGTCGATACCATCCTGCTCACYCACCTGCATCTGGATCATGTGTGCGGGTTGGTGGATGGGCAGCAAAAGCCCGTGTTCGCCAACGCAACGGTGTACGCGGCCAAGGCAGAAGCCGATTACTGGCTTGATCCCCAGGCCATGGCCAAGGCACCGGCCGGTGCCAGGGAATTCTTCAAGATCGCCCAGGACTCAACCGCGCCGTATATCGCGGCGGGCCGTTTCAAAACCTTTACTGCCGGGCAGTCGCCAGTGCCGGGCGTTGTCGATGCCGAGCTGGAGGCCGGGCACACACCGGGCAGTACCACGTATCGGTTCAACTCCCAGGGTCAGAGCATTCTGTTCATGGGCGATCTGGTGCATAACCTGGCGGTGCAGTTCGAGCATCCTGAGGTGTCAATTCGTTTCGACGTCGACAATCAGCAGGCGATCAAGAGCCGCGCCAAGGTGTTCAGCGATGCGGCGGCCAGCAAGATCTGGGTCACGGCGGCGCATTTGCCGTTTCCGGGTGTCGGCCATATCACCGCTGTGGACAAGCATTTCCAGTGGGTACCGATCGAGTACGGGCCTTACAAACGAGCGGCGAAAGTGCCGATGATCGAGTAAAGTCCGACACACTTGCGCCTGGCTGAACACAAAAGGGAACCGTGCCCATGAACCGTAACGATCTGCGCCGTGTCGACATGAACCTGCTGGTGATTTTCGAAGCGCTGATGTTCGAAAAGAACCTGACCCGAGTCGCCGAAAAACTGTTCATGGGCCAACCGGCGGTGAGCGCCGCACTGGGCCGGTTGCGTGATTTGTTCGACGATCCGTTGTTGCTGCGCAACGGTCGCGGCATGGAACCGACGGCGCGGGCGCTGGCGATTCTCAAGGAGCTGCAACCAGCGATGGACACCATCTCGGGGGCGGTCAGCCGGGCCAAGGAATTCGACCCGGCCAGCAGCTGCGATGTGTTTCGTATCGGGCTGTCGGACGACGCCGAGTTCGGGCTGTTTCCGCCGTTGCTGCGCCAGTTGCAGGAAGAGGCACCGGGGATCGTGGTTGTGGTACGCCGTGCCAATTATCTGTTGATGCCGACGTTGCTGGCGTCGGGGGAAATCTCGGTGGGGGTGAGTTACACCACGGATCTGCCGGCCAATGCCAAACGCAAAAAACTGCGCGACATTCCCTGCAAAGTCCTGCGCGGAGACAGCAGACCGGGGCCGCTGACGCTGGACGAATACTGCTCCCGCCCGCATGCCATGGTGTCGTTCTCCGGCGACTTGAGCGGCAACATCGACGTCGATTTGGCCAAGGTCGGCCGCACCCGCCGCGTGGTGCTCGGCGTACCGCAATTCAGTGGTTTGCGCGCGTTGCTCGCTGGCACGGAAATGATTGCCACTGTCCCGGACTATGCCGCGTGCGCGTTGGTGGAGGGCTGTGCCTTGCGCGCCGAAGATCCGCCGTTTCCCATTGATGCGGCGCAACTGTCGATGGCCTGGAGCGGGGTGCATGACAACGATCCTGCCGAGAAATGGCTGCGGTCGCGGATCAGCCAGTTCATGTCGGCCTCGCTGGATATTCCGGCTGTGTAAGGCGAAACCGCGCCGCGCCGTTCGTCCGAAACAGCCGCACACCTATAAGTTCTGACAGTAGCGCGTGCCCGCGCGTCGGTGTGTGATTCATTCAATGCTCTTTCGGGGGCCGGATCGATCATGCACAGGGACAGAACAATGAACATCGCTACCGCCACAGTGAACGCCGGCAGCCCACCGCCTCCTGTCATTCAGGAAAGCGCCAATCAGTCCCTCCTCAATCCGGTGGACGTGAGGAATACCCTCACGGTCGAGGTGACCGATCCGACGTTGCAGCCCACCGACCAGGTGAGTGTGGCCTGGACAGGTGCACCGGGCTCCGGAGCAAACGGCTCTCTCACTACGGCTTTCATCAACGCCGGTAACACTCGGCCGCTGGTGATTCGAATCCCGGTTTCGCTAGTACTCTTCAATCTGAGCCAGACGGTGACGGTGACTTACACCATCATTCGCGGCACCGCTGCACCCGTGACTTCAGAGCCACAGGTCGTGTACGTGCTGCCTCTGGCGCAACGCGATTTGCCTCGTCCCTTCATCACCCAGGCAGAACAGTCCGGGGAAGGTCCGATACTGGACATCAATGGCCTGACCGACATTACCCTGCGTATCAACGCGTGGCCCTTGAGCGCTCGGGGTCAATTCCTTTGGTTGTGGCTTGAGGGCAAGAACGCCGACGGCAGCGATTTCCGTATGAGGTACTGGAGTGCGCCGAGCAATGTCATCACTGACGAATTCATCCGTTTCGGTTTTTACGAGCGAAGCCACTCCGCCAATGCCTTGCAAGGGCTCAAGGACCGCAGCGTACTGACCCTGAAGTTGATGGTGGGGCTGCAAGGGAGCCCGGATGAGTCCCTTGCCCAGCCGTTTGCCCATCGAAACTATATCGTCCTGACAAACGCAGCGACCCCRCCCGCGATCTTGTCGGTCACCGGTCCCGACGGCCAGGACATCGCCGATGGCGCAGACACCCCTCACACTAGCGTTACGTTAAGCGGCAGTGCCGGGGCTGGCGGTGAAGTGGAAATTTTTGATGGGCCAACCCCCCAAGGCACGGTCATAGCTGTTGGTAGCGCCTGGACGTATAAGGTGGCTGTATTGACGGGCGGCTTGCACGTTTTCACGGTTAAGCTGGCGGATGGCAGTGGAGGGGCGTCCAGCCCATGGACAATCAACGTTGTGCTGCAAAACCTGGAGCTGACGATTGCAGAGGCGCCTGATAACGGCAATCTGGATCCTATTGCGGCATTGACGAGGCTGACGGCTGTCCTGGATTACAACATGCAGGCCGATGACAGGATCAGGGTCATCTGGACTGCTGCGCCAGGAACACCCGCTGCGGGCTCACACACCACCAATACCGTTCAGGCCGGCACTACCATCCGACCCAGGATAATCCAGCTGCCCGTTTCGCTGTTGGCTTTCAGCTTGGGCAAACGGGTGACGGTGAGCTTCGAATATGATCGCGGAACAGCACTCCCGGTGGTTTCACGGCCGCTTGTCCTGAACATCGGGACTATTCCGGCAAACTGGTTCGTCCCTCCGGTAATCACCCAGGCGAACGGTACGACGGTGCTGAATCTGGCCAATGTGCAAGCCGGGGCAACGCTCCTGTTTGGCGGTTGGCCGCTTATTGCCTCCGGTCAGCCGATCTGGCTGGATTTTGAGGGCCAGAACGCCAGTGGGGGCAGCCACAATCTCACCATGTGGACGGGCCCCAACTTCGCAGTCCATCGAAGTTGGGTGTTGAACGGCCGCTACAGCGTTACCGTTTTGTACAGTTATTTGAAGGATCTGGCGGAAGGCAGCCTGTTGTCCATTCACTTCAGGGTCAATTTGGATCAGGTCCCGAATCCGGCGACGGCGGTGGTCTTCGCCGCACGTCGGTACACCATTCGGGCCATTCCTTGAAGAAGGGCTGGCGGGAGGTGTGTTTAACGGCGTTTATCGTTACTTGATGAAAGCTACAGATCCTTGCGCCGTTGCCTACGACTGCGCCAGAATCCGCCGGCTTGTGCGCTTTGGGCCTGGTCTTTATCGTTTCCGTATCGCTGCCAATCAGCGATCGGGTTTAGCGACCTGAACAGGTATAAGCGCAACAACGCTCCGTCATATTGCAGGCATTCCATGTCTGCAGTTTCGATATGGTGGCTGTGCGCGGGAGGCCCTCGGGTCTGCCGGGTCTTATACCTCTCGGTTCGCTAACCTGCGTACAGCCGCCGCCCTTACTTGTTTAGCGACAGGTACTGGTGGTTCCATCAGGTATAACGGAGATTCACCATGTTCAAAGCCACACCTAATCCGCCAGCAACCGATGACGTTTCCCCCTACGATCCCCTCGATCCCAAAAAACTCAACGAAGCCGCCGAACGCGCCCTCGATCACTACCTCAAACCGTCTGACACCAAGTCCCCACGCAAACCGAGCACGATTTACACCGTCGCCCCGGACATCAACATCGAAGAGCTGCTGACCAATGCCTGCGAGTCCTTTGCCTCGGCCAAGGTGATCGCCAGTGACTGCGCCGGATTTCTGGAGGGGCCGCAG
>NZ_JBFTML010000075.1:0-30941 GCF_056396925.1 Pseudomonas sp. 05N433
CGACGTCCCAGAAAACCGAAGTGCGCAGGGATTTGTTGTCTTTGATGAAGGGCATCGGGAACAGGTATTCGACCCCGCCGGTAATGAGGATATTGCCGCCCAATGCGTCGGTGTCCCGATCCGAATAATACGCCTGGCCGGCACTGGCATAGGTGCCGGTGGCCGGGGTGTTGCGCGGGCCGAGGGTGCCGCTTTCAAAGCCGCGCACCGAACCTTCGCCACCGGCCGTGTAGTTTTCATAGAAGGGCAGGCCGTCGGTCGAGCCGTAGCTGTTGCCATAACCGAGCTTGGTGTGGAAACGCAGCGAAGTGGCGTTGCTCAGTGGCAGGAAGGTCTGCCCGGTGTAATCGATCTTGTAGAAACTCAGATCACTGCCGGGCACTGTCACCGTCAGGTTGAGGTTCTGCGAATGTCCGCGGGTGGCCAGCACGCCCTTGTTCAGGGTCGATTCCGACCAGCCGAGGTTGGCCTTGAAGTTGTTGAACTCCTTGCCCTCGCGTGCAATGAAATCGTAGATCTCATCAGCGCTGTAGGTGCCTGGCTCGATGTTGTCGTGTTGCACGGTCAGGCCGAAACTCAGCCGTGAGGTTTCATTGATCGGGTAGCCAAGTGAAGTGCCGGCGCCATAACTGTTGATGGAGTAGTACGAAACGCCGTCACTGTAATAATCGCTGTAGTCGGTGGCGTTGTAGAACAGGTTGTAGCCCAGGCTCACCCCGTCCGGCGTGAAGTAGGGGTTGGTAAAACCGAAGTTGTACTTGCTTTGGTAGTCCGAGCGGGTCAGGCCCAGGCTGGCGTAGTTGCCCGTGCCCAGGAAGTTGTTCTGAGTGATCGAACCTCCGAGGATCAGGCCGGAACTCTGAGAGAAACCGACGCTGGCGCTAATCGAACCGGAGGCCTGCTCTTCGACGCTGTAGTTCACGTCAACCTGGTCGTCGACGCCCGCTACAGCCGGCGTCTCGACGTTGACTTCCTTGAAGAAGCCCAGTCGTTCCAGGCGGGTCTTGGATTGGTCGATCAGGTAGGTCGATGCCCAGCCACCTTCCATCTGACGCATTTCGCGGCGCAGCACTTTGTCGTCGGTCTTGGTGTTGCCACGGAAGTTGATGCGGTTGATGTAGGCCCGCTTGCCCGGGTCGACCACGAAGGTGATATCGACGGTATGGTCGTCATTATTCGGGTTGGGGACCGCGTTGACGTTGGTAAAGGTGTAACCCTCGTTGCCCAGGCGACGGGTGATCAAGTCCGAGCTGGTGGTCATCAGCTTGCGGGAAAACACCTGGCCTTGCTGAACCAGCAACAGGGAGCGGATCTGGTCTTCAGGCACTTTCAGGTCACCGCTGAGCTTGACGTCACGAACGGTGTACTTCGCGCCTTCGTTGATGTTGACGGTGATATAGACGTGTTTCTTGTCCGGGGTGATCGACACCTGGGTCGAGGTGATGTCCATGTTGATATAGCCGCGATCCAGGTAATAGGAGCGTAGGCGCTCCAGGTCACCGGAGAGTTTTTCGCGGGCGTACTTGTCATCGTTCTTGAAGAACGACAGCCAGTTACTGGTCTTGAGCTCGAACAGGTTGATCAGGTCTTCATCAGCAAAGACCGTGTTGCCCACCACGTTGATGTGTTGGATCGCCGCGACAGAGCCTTCGTCGATCTTGATTTTCAGGCCCACGCGGTTACGCGGTTGTGGGATCACTTCGGCATCGACCGACGCCGAGTAGCGGCCCTGAGCGACGTATTGGCGCTGCAGCTCGTTGCGCACGCCTTCGAGGGTGGCGCGCTGGAAGATCTCGCCTTCGGCCAGACCGGATTGCTTGAGGCCCTTCATCAGGTCTTCAGTGGAGATCGCCTTGTTGCCTTCGATCTCGATACTGGCGACCGAGGGGCGCTCGACCACCGTGATGATCAGCACGTCACCGTCGTGCCCCAGCTGGATATCCTGAAAGAAACCGGTCTTGAACAACGCACGGGTGGACTCCACCAAACGACGATCATCCGCTTCATCACCGACGTTCAACGGCAATGCACCGAACACGCTGCCGGCGGAAACCCGTTGCAGGCCATTAATGCGAATATCGGAAATTTTGAAGCCTTGGGCGTGCGCAAATGTGGCGTTGAGCAATAGTGCAGCCGAGCAGAGCAGGCGCGAAAAATTCATCAAGATCTTATCCAGAACACATCGACAAGCAGCGTAGGCGGGCGCGGATATCTCACAGCAAGACGAGTTACCGCGAAGCGAGCAGGCTGGTGGAGGTGAAGCATAAAAGCTCGGTGCGTTTGGTGCGGTTAACCAAGTGTCAAGTTAGGTAAAGGTTTGCCCGGGGCGATGACGCTGTGCAGCGCAAGGGCGATAATGCGCGGCCCCCACTCAAGAGCCCGCCATGATCTCTGTATTGCTCGTCGACGATGACCAGGAACTGACTGGAATGCTCAGCCAATACCTGGAGCGTGAAGGCTTCGAGGCGACCGCCGTGCACACGGGCGAGGAGGGTGAGATTCAAGCACTGTCCGGGCGCTACAGCATTGTGGTGCTGGACGTGATGCTGCCACGCCTGTCGGGTATCGAGGTGCTCAGGCGCATTCGCGCCGTGAGCCAGGTACCGGTGGTGTTGCTCACGGCCCGTGGCGATAACATCGACAAGATCACCGGCCTGGAACTGGGGGCCGATGACTATGTGCCTAAACCCAGTTCACCGGGGGAACTGGTGGCGCGTTTGCGGGCAATCATGCGTCGGGTGCAGCCGGCGGATCAGCCCACCACCGAAGTGATCAGGACCGGCCCGCTGGTCTTGTGGCCCGGCAAGCGCCAGGCCCAGTGGCAGGGGGGCGAGCTGGGGGTGACCAGCACCGAGTTCAGCCTGCTCGAAGAACTGGCCCGCTGTGCCGGGCAGGTGGTGAGCAAACAGGACCTGTCGCTCAATGCCTTGGGCTGTCCCTTGACCCGCTACGACCGGCGCATCGACGTGCACATCAGCAGCATTCGCCAGAAGCTCGGTCCGCGCCCTGACGCCAAGGCCTGGATTCAGAGCGTGCGTGGCCTCGGTTATCTGTTGATCGCCGAATGATGAAACCCAGTCGGCTGTTCTGGAAACTGTTCCTGGCGTTTTGGCTCGCCACCAGCCTGACGTTTCTGGTCGGGGTGGGCATTCTGGTACTGGGTAATCACGGGCCTGGCGATCCTCATTTGGAGGCCATCCTGGCCAGCGAGGAACAGCTGCTGCGACAATTCGGCGTCGAGTCGGGAAGGCAATTGCTGACAGTGTGGCGGCACCCCGGTGACGAAACCATTGGTGTCTATGACAGTGCCGGTCAACTGCTGGCTGGGTCGCCGGTTCCGCGGCCAGCGTTTGAGCGAACGGTCATCAGCAAGGACGGTCTGGCCCTCTCGCTCAGATCCTCACAGCCCCTTGGCAAAGAAGGTGAGCAAGGGCCGGGGCGTTCGATCCCGCTGATCATCGGCACGGTGATGAGTGCGCTGTTCAGCGGGTATATGGCGTATTACCTGGCGTGGCCGTTGGCCTATCTCAGGCGGGCGATGAGCGATGTGGCCAAGGGGCGCTTCGAAACCCGGGTCAAACCGATGATGGGCGGGCGCCGCGATGAAATCGTCGATCTGGCCGGGGACTGTGACCGAATGGCCAACCAGCTGAAACTGCTGGTGGAGGCCCAGCAACACCTGTTGCATGACATCTCTCACGAACTTCGCTCACCGTTGACGCGCATGCAAGCTGCCATCGGGCTGTTGCAGCAAGAACCGGCCCGCCAGGAAATGGTGGAGCGCATCCAGCGCGAATCGGTGCGAATGGATACGTTGATCGAGGCGTTGTTGACCCTGGCGCGCATGCAGGGCCGGCCCGAGAGTATCGACCGCGAGCCACTCGACATCATCGAGTTGCTGGCGGTGATCGTCGAGGACGCTCAATTCGAGGCGGGAATGAAAGGTTGCCGGGTCAGTCTGCAGGCGTGCCCGGCCTTTGTCAGTYGGGTCAGCGGCGAGTTGCTGTATCGGTGTTTCGAGAACGTCATTCGCAACGCGGTGCGCCATACCAGACCGATGACGGCGGTTGTTGTGTCGGCTGAGGTCAATCTCGAAGCAGACTGCCTGACGGTGCGGATTACCGATCAGGGGGCGGGTGTTGAAAACGAGAGGCTGCTGAGCATTTTCTACCCGTTCGAGCGTGGCTTGAGCGAGGCCAGTGCCGGTTTCGGCCTGGGCCTGGCGATCGCCTCAAGGGCCGTGGAAATGCATGGCGGCACGATTGTGGCGCGCAACGAGCCGTCCGCTGGGCTGACCGTGGAAATCAGCTTGCCCCGTCAGGCGTGATCTTTACACGATATTACATTGGCTTGACGGCTCTGTACGCCTCGCCTCAGTAGACTTCCCGCTCAAACTTACGCAGCGTTTGCTGATGTTTCAGTGTGGAGGTGGGCATGTTTCTGGTTCATAAAAAGGGCTTCGTTTCCGGCAAGAAAATGGTCGACGGGCTGGTGCCCTATGACTTCTTTTGTGAAGACAATCCGGCCATCAATCTGTTTGTGTTTACGGGTTCTACCGCGCAGGGCAAAACGGTCGAGGAGCAGACGCTCTGGGGCTTTACCCGACTGGAGCGTTTTGAGGCGTTGACCAGCACCCTGGTATCGAACAAAAAAAATGATGGCTGGTTTCAAACGGTCAATGTGCTCACCGGGCCTGCCCAGAACGGCACCCAAAGCGTGAAATTTCAGCGGGTGCTGAAGATCATCAAGCATGCCGCTGTATCGAGCCGTATCGCCGGCAAGGTGCAATACGAGATCCTCACGGATGACGGCGACACTTATTTCACCCGTCCGCCCGCGACAGCAGACAGCGCGCAAACCATCATCTATGTGGCAGAGCAATAACTCGTTAGTTAATAACCGCGAAGGTGTTTACTGGAAATACATCGCACCATACAATGAGAATCATTACTACTAACTCATTGAGTGCAACGTCTTGAGCCATCCCCACCTCTTTGCCCGCCGCAAGGTTTTCATCAAACACGCGCTGCCGACACTGTCCTGCGTGATGTTCGCCGGTCCTTTGTGGGCACAGGAACTGATTGAACTGCCGACCACGGATATTCAGGCGAGCCGCGTCAGTCAAGACACCAGCTACACCACCTCTCAAGCCAGCACCGCAAGCAAAAGCGATGTGCCGATCAAGGAGGAGGCGCAATCGGTCAATGTCGTAACCCGGCAAACCCTGGCCGACTATCAGGTGCGCTCGCTGGACGACGCGATGAAGTTCGTCAGCGGCGTCAGCCAGGGCAACACCCTGGGCGGTTCCCGGGACTCGTTGGTCAAGCGCGGTTTCGGCACCAACGATGACGGCTCGATCCTGCGCGATGGCGTGCGTTCCAACCTGGGGAAAAACTTCAGCGCCACGACGGATCGCATCGAAGTGCTCAAAGGGCCTGCGTCGATGCTGTACGGCGCGCTGGAACCCGGCGGGTTGATCAACGTGATCAGCAAGAAGCCTGAATACACCCAGAGCACGACCCTGAGTGGCTCGGCCTACAGCGAAGGCGGCGGCACCATGGCCGTGGACACCACCGGGCCGCTGGGCGATACCGGCCTGGCCTATCGCCTGATTGCCGAACGCGGCCACGAGGATTACTGGCGCAACTACGGCGTGAATGAAAGCACCCTGGTTGCACCGTCGCTGACCTGGACGGGCGAACGAGCCAGCCTGACCCTCAGCTACGAATACAACGATTACTCCAAACCCTTCGACCGTGGCACGGTGTTCACCAATGGTCATCCGGCGGACATCGACTACGACAAGCGCCTCGACGAAAAATGGGCCAAAAGCGTCGGTATCCGTGAATTGGCCACCGCGCGTTTCGAGTATCAGCTGAGTGACGACTGGAAAACCCGCGTTACCTACGGCTGGAACAACGACCGCTACAGCCTCTCGATTGCCCAGCCGAGTTCGTTGACCGGCAACAACCTGCGACGTGCTGCCAACGGCGCTCACTACGACGATGAAACCCGTTACGCCAGCTGGGATTTCATCGGCCAGCAGGAACTGTTCGGCCAGCGCCATGACTTGCTGATCGGCGCGGACACCGAAGCGTCCGACCAATTCCGTGGCAAAACCTACCGTAATACCGCGCAGTCAGGCTTCGACATCACCTCGCCGGTTTATGGTCGTCTGGCCGAGCCGAGCCTTGTCAGTGCCAGCCAAAGTGACCTGAGCAACCAGTTGAACTCCAGCTCCGTGTACTTCAAGGATAACTGGCACCTTGATGACCGCTGGATCCTGGTTCTCGGCGGTCGCCAGCAGCATTTCGATCAGTACAGCGATCAGGGCCGCGGCAGCAGCTACAAGGTCAACCGCGACGATAACGGCGATGCCTTCGTGCCGTTCCTGGGGCTGGTCTACAAAGCCACCGATAGCTTGTCGCTGTACGGTAACTACAGTCGTTCGTTCAAGCCCAATACCCAAGTCGACGATGCCGGCCATACCTTCGATCCGGAGGAGGGCCGCAGTTATGAGGTCGGCGCCAAGTACGATCCGCTGCCGGGGCTGAACATCAACCTGGCGCTGTTCGACATCGAGAAGAAAAACGTCGTGACCACCCAGACGGTCGGTGGCGTCAGCCTCTCGGAGGCGGCGGGCAAAGTCGGCTCACAGGGTCTGGAACTGGACATCACCGGGCGTGTGGCCGAGCGCTGGGACCTGATCGGCACCTACGCTTACACTCACACGGAAATCCTCGACGATCCGGATGACGAAGGTCACCGCCTCGCCGATGCGCCGAAGCACACCGCAAGCCTGTACCTTACCCATCACCTGAATGTGCCTACGGAGTTCGGGGCCTGGCATGCAGGCGGCGGTGCGCGTTATGTCGGCGAGCGTGCGGCCAACAATGCCAACGATTTCTGGCTGAGCAGCTACACCGTCGCCGATGCCTTCGTGCGCTGGGAGGCGCCGATGTTCGGGTACAAGACGTCGCTGCAGTTCAACGTCGACAACCTGTTCGACAAACAGTACTACCCGTCCTCCACCGGCAGCCAACTGGCGGTCAATGTCGGCGAGCCGCGCACGGCACGCCTCAGCGCCAGCGTGACGTTCTGATCGCACTGTCTTGATGTGCCGCCCCGTTCTGCCCGTGGAACGGGGCGGTAGCCTTCCTTCAACTCGACGACGCTTCAGGCGTCGGCGAGCTGAAACCGATAACCCACCCCATACAACGATTCAATCGGATGCTCCCCCGGGCAGGCTTGTTCGAGCTTGCGCCGCAGATTGCGGATATGGCTGTCGACCGTGCGGTCGGTGACCACCCGGTGATCGGAGTAGATCCGGTCGAGCAACTGATCCCGGGAAAACACCCGTCCCGGCGAGCGGGCGAGGGTGCTTAGCAGGCGCAATTCCAGTGGTGTCAGGTCCAGCGTTATGCCGTCGAGGGAGGCCAGGTACTGTTCTTCGTCAATCTGTAGACGCGGTGGTGCAGACGTCAAAAGCTGAGGGCTGCGTCGCAGGATGGCTTTGACCCTGGCTACCACTTCACGCGGGCTGAAGGGTTTGCAGATGTAGTCGTCGGCGCCCAGGTCCAGTCCGAGCAGGCGATCCACTTCCTCGACGCGGGCGGTGATCATGATGATCGGTACGGCACTGAAGCTGCGCAGTTCCTTGCACACTTGCAGGCCATCGCGTCCAGGCAGCATCAGGTCGAGCAGGATCAGCCGTGGCTCGCGGGCACGGACCGCCGGTACCACCTCCAGCCCGTTGTCCAGGCATTGGGTCGCATACCCAGCGGCGATCAGGTAGTCACGCATCAACGCGGCCAGCTTGGGCTCGTCTTCGACGATCAGGATCGAGTTGTCGTTGACCATGGTTCAGGCATTCCGTGGCAGGCGCAGGGTCAGCCAAAGGCCACCCAACGGGGAATGATCGGCACTGAGGCTGCCGCCGTGAGCGAGGGCGATGCTGTGACAGATCGCTAGCCCCAGACCGGCGCCACCGCTGGC
The DNA here is from genome assembly GCF_056396925.1 of Pseudomonas sp. 05N433. Classification (NCBI taxonomy): domain Bacteria; kingdom Pseudomonadati; phylum Pseudomonadota; class Gammaproteobacteria; order Pseudomonadales; family Pseudomonadaceae; genus Pseudomonas; species Pseudomonas sp. 05N433. The sequence continues at coordinate 7,996 of NZ_JBFTML010000075.1, forward strand.
GCGGTTGCGTGAGGTTTCGCCGCGGTAGAAGCGCTCGAACAGCCGCGGTAACTGATCCGCATCGACCCCGGGGCCGGAATCAAGGAAATCGATGCGTACGTCGTCGCCATCGCTGGCCGCACGAATACGCAGCACACCGCCTTCATCGGTATAGCGCACGGCGTTTTCCAGCAGATTGCCGAACAGTTGCTGCAAGCGCTTGGGGTCGGCTTCCACCCTTGGCGGCGCTGTCGGTAGTTCCAGCTCCAAGCGCAAGTGCCGGGCGTTGCAGCGCTCCTGGAACATCGCCACGCAACTTTGCAGCAGATCGTTGAGATCGCATTCGCTTTTACGGTAGGTCAGCGCGCCCACATCGGCCAGGGACAGTTCATACAGGTCATCCACCAGTTTGCTGAGCATGCCGACTTCGCCTTGCAGCGATTTCATCGACGACTGATCGAGGGTGCGCACACCGTCTTCGATCGCTTCCAGTTCACCTCGCAACACCGACAGCGGGGTGCGCAGTTCATGGGACACATCGGCCATGAACTCCCGGCGCATTTTTTCGTTGCGCTCCAGCGTATACGCAAGTTGATTGAAGTCGCGGGCCAACTGACCGACTTCGTCATTGGAGGACACCGCCACCCGGTTGCTGTACTCGCCTGCGGCCAATCGATGCGTGGCGGCGGCTACTCGCTTGACGGGGTCAAGCAAAGTGCGGGCGATCCACCAGGCGATCAGCATTGCCAGCAGCAACGAGAACACGCCCACGGCCAGACTGGTGCGCAACAGGTACAGGCGAAAGCGTTCACCGCCGGCTTCGGTCACGTTCTGGAACGGCGTTACCGCCAGCCAGCCGACGGTTTTACCGGCCACCTCGATCGGGCGCATCAGGGCGTCGTCGGCAATCGCCGAGTAGCCCATGACCAACTGCTTTTGCTGGTCCAACAGAGCGATGCGAAACACCGCGCCGGTCAGGTCAGACGTGGGCAGGGTCGGCTGCTGCGGGTTGGTGAAGTCTACGCCCGGCTCCGGTCGCATGAGTTCGAACCAGCGATCCGGCTGGTTGCGCAGAAATTCCCAACTGCCTTCGCGCTCATAGGCGCTGGCCAGGCGCGGCAGCACTGGGGTCATGCGCAACAGAGCCTGTTCGTTGAGGTAATCGAGAAAGCCTTTGCCGAAGCTCCAGCCGTTGGCCAGCCCCATGCTCAGGATGACAAACAGCACACTGGCCAGTACCGCGATAAACAGTTTGGTGGAGATACTCAGTTTCATGGGCTCGGGCAGGTCGGTGAATGGCCCGTCCATTTAGGCCCTGGCGCGACGAAGATTCAAGGGCGGCAGGCAATCTTCAATTTTCCTGCACATTTGCCTCGCAGTATGGCGTCTGGCTTCAGCCACCCCGTCTTGCAGAGGCATTTATGTCGACCAAAATTTTCGCCAAATCCCTGGTAACCGCCGCGGTTTTACTGTCCTTGATCATTCTGGTGGTGTTGAGCGGTTGCTCCCCCGGCGCATCCGCGCCCGTGGTCGAACCGGCCAAAGTGTCAGTGATCACGGTGCAACCTCAAAGCCAGGCGCTGACCACGGAGCTGGCCGGGCGCACTCAGGCGTTCATGATCGCCGAGATTCGCCCGCAGGTCGGCGGTATCGTCCAGCAGCGGCTGTTTGTCGAAGGTGCCGAGGTCAAGGCCGGACAGGCGCTGTATCAGCTGGACGCGTCCTCATACAAGGCTGCATTGGCTGAAGCACAGGCGACCCTCGCCAAAGCTCGCGCCACGTTGAAGTCGGCCCAGGCCACAGCCAGGCGTGATGCCCAGTTGGCGAAGATCGATGCCATCAGCCAGCAGGACAACGAGGATGCCCAGGCCAGTCTGCTGACCGCCGAGGCTGAACTGCAAGTGGCCCAGGCCGGCGTGGATACCGCGCGCATCAACCTGGCCTATACCCGCATCAGCTCGCCCGTCAGCGGGCGTATCGAAACTTCGACGGTCACCCCTGGCGCATTGGTGGTGGCCAATCAGGACAGCGCACTGACCACGGTGCAGCAACTGGACCCGATCTACGTGGATATCACGCAATCGACCACTGAGCTGTTGCGCCTCAAGCGCGACCTCGCCAGCGGTGTGCTGCAAAGCAACGGCGAGGGCGAAGCGCGGATCAGTCTCAAGCTCGACGACGGCAGCACCTACGCCCATGAGGGCCGCTTGAAATTCAGCGGGGTCAGCGTCAATGAGGGCACCGGCACCGTGACCCTGCGGGCGGAAATCGCCAACCCGGACCGGCTGTTGCTGCCGGGCATGTATGTACGGGCGGTGCTGGAGCAGGCCCGGGACGATCAAGCGATCCTGATTCCGCAGCAAGCCGTGACCCGCAGCGCCAGTGGCGTGACGTCGGTGTTGCTGGTGGTCAATGGCAAGGTCGAACAGCGTGTGCTGACTATCGATCGCGCCGTGGGCAACCAATGGTGGGTCACCTCGGGCCTGACGGCGGGTGACCAGGTGATTGTCGAGGGCGGGCAGAAAGTCCGGGTCGGCGCCCCGGTGCTGGCGCAAAACCCGGGCACTCGCAGCCGCACGCGGCAATCGGCGCCGACTGCCATTGCGCAGGAGGGTTGAGCATGGCGCGGTTCTTTATCGATCGACCGATTTTTGCCTGGGTCATCGCCATTGTCATCATGCTCGCCGGCGCCTTGTCGATCAGCCAACTGCCGCTGGAACAGTACCCGGACATCGCGCCGCCAACGGTACGGATCTCCGCCACCTACACCGGCGCCTCGGCCGAGACCGTGGAAAACTCGGTGACGCAGGTCATCGAACAGCAGATGAAAGGGCTGGATAACCTGACCTACATGTCGGCCTCCAGCAGTTCGGCGGGCAGCGCCAGCATCAGCCTGACCTTTGCCGCCGGCACTAACCCGGATGTGGCGCAGATGCAGGTACAGAACAAACTGCAACAGGCTGAATCACGACTGCCGCAATCGGTGCAGAGCGAAGGCCTGACCGTGACCAAGGGCGGTTCGGACTTTCTGATGATTGCCGCCCTGGCCTCCGACAACCCAAGCGTCACCGGCACCCAGATCGGCGACTACATTTCCAGCACCTTGCTTGACCAGATCAGTCGTATCGATGGCGTCGGCGACGTGCAGACCCTCGGTTCGGGTTATGCCATGCGCATCTGGCTGGATCCGGCCCTGTTGGAAAAGTATGCGTTGATGCCCTCGGACATCAGTAGCGCCCTGGAAGCACAAAACACCGAGGTGTCCGCCGGCCAGCTCGGTGCCTTGCCAGCGGTGGCCGGGCAACAGTTGAACGCCACTATCAGTGCCCGCAGCAAGCTGCAAACCGCCGAAGAGTTTCGCAACGTGGTGGTCAAGTCCACCAGCAATGGAGCCGTGGTGCTGTTGGGCGATGTGGCGCGGGTCGAATTGGGCAGTGAAAGCTACGACGTGAGTTCTGCCCTCAACGGCAAACCCGCTGCCGCCATGGGCGTGCAGCTCGCCGCCGGGGCCAATGCCCTGAGCGTGGGTGAAGCGGTGAAGGCCAAACTTAAGGAACTGGAGCCTTTCTACCCTGCGCAAATGCAGCTCAAGAACGTGATCGCTTACGACACGACCCCCTTTGTCAGCCTGTCCATCGAAGAGGTGGTCAAGTCTCTGGGCGAAGCGATCGTGCTGGTGGTGCTGATCATGTTCCTGTTCCTGCAGAATCTGCGGGCCACGCTGATCCCGGCGATCACCGTGCCGGTGGTATTGCTGGGCACCTTCGGCGTGCTCGCGCTGTTCGGCTATTCAATCAATACCCTGACCATGTTCGCCATGGTCCTGGCTATCGGACTGCTGGTGGACGATGCCATCGTGGTGGTGGAGAACGTCGAGCGGGTGATGAGTGAGAAGGGACTTTCGGCGCTGGCGGCGACTCGCCAGTCCATGGCGGAAATCACCAGCGCGCTGATCGGCATCGCTCTGGTGCTCAGCGCCGTGTTTATTCCCATGGCATTTTTTGGCGGTTCCACCGGGATTATCTATCGGCAGTTTTCGGTGACCATCGTCTCGGCCATGCTCCTGTCGGTGTTGGTGGCGATGACCCTGACACCGGCCTTGTGTGCGACCTTGCTCAAGCCGTCCGATGCCCAGGGCCATGGTGCGCAAAGCGGCTTCTTCGGCTGGTTCAACCGCAGCTTCGAACGCAGCGCCTTGCGCTATCAACAATGGGTCGGCGGCATTCTGCAGCGTGGGCGTCGGAGCCTGCTGGTGTACGGGGTGATTTTGCTGGCGATGGGCGCTGGTTATGCCAGCCTGCCGACTTCGTTCTTACCGGACGAAGACCAAGGCATCCTCATGGCGCAGATCCAATTGCCGGTGGGCGCCACCGATAGCCGTACTCAGGCCGTCATGAAGCAGTTCGAGAGCTACATGCTCGAACAATCGGAAGTCGAGGCGCTGATCAGCATCAGCGGTTTGGGCATGGGTGGCAACAGCCAGAATACCGGCCGGGCTTTCATCAAACTCAAGGACTGGAGCGAGCGTTCAGGGAAAGGGCAGGACGCGGCTTCTATTGCCCAACGTGCAACCCTGGCGTTGGCGAGCATTAGCGATGCCAACGTGTTTGTCATGCAGCCGCCCGCTGTACGTGGCCTGGGGCAAAGTTCGGGTTTCGACCTGCAACTCAAAGACCTTGGCGGGCTGGGGCATGACGCCCTGGTCGCCGCGCGGGAGCAGTTCATCGAGTTGGCGAAGAAAGACCCGCGGCTGCTGGGAGTACGCAGCAATGGCCTGGACGATACACCGCAGCTCAAAGTCAGCATCGACGATCGCAAGGCCGGCGCCTTGAGCCTGAGCACCAGTGACATCAACAGCACCTTGTCCACCGCGTTGGGCGGCACTTACGTCAACGACTTCCTCAACCAGGGGCGGGTGAAGAAGGTCTACGTGCAGGGCGAGGCGTCGGCGCGGATGCAGGCGGCCGACCTGGAGCACTGGTTCGTGCGCAACAGCAAAGGTGAGATGGTGCCGTTTTCCTCGTTCGCCAGCAGCGCGTGGAGCTATGGCTCGCCGTTGCTGGAACGCTACAACGGCAACGCCTCGCTGGAGGTGGTCGGTGATCCGGCACCGGGGGTGAGCTCCGGGGTTGCGATGGATGCGGTGGAAGCGATCATCAAACAACTGCCCGAAGGCATCGGCTACGAGTGGACCGGGCAGTCATATCAACTGCGCGTGTCCGGCTCCCAGGCGCCGCTGCTGTACGGGATCTCGGTGTTGTTTGTGTTCCTCTGCCTGGCGGCGTTGTACGAGAGTTGGTCGGTGCCGTTTTCGGTAATGCTGGTGGTGCCGCTGGGGGTGGTCGGCGCGGTGCTGGCGACCCGCTTCAGTGGTTTGAGCAACGACGTGTACTTCCAGGTCGGGCTGTTGACCACGGTGGGACTGGCGGCGAAGAACGCGATTCTGATCGTTGAGTTTGCCAAGCACCTGCAAGAGCAGGGCAACAGCCTGCGGGACGCGACACTGACTGCCGTGCGCCAACGCCTGCGACCGATCCTGATGACGTCTTTGGCCTTCATGTTCGGCGTGTTGCCACTGGCATTGAGCTCCGGCGCCGGTTCTGCCGGGCGCCAGGCCATCGGCACTGGCGTGCTGGGGGGCATGTTCAGCGCCACCGTGCTGGGGATCTTCTTTGTGCCGCTGTTTTTCGTGCTGATCCGTCGTCGTTTCGGTCGCGTATCCACCGCAACAACCGCCAACCCAACCGCGCAGAAAGGTGATGCATGATCAAGTTTCATTGGCCCTTGTTGGCTGCTCTGGTGTTGCTCAGTGGTTGTGTCAATCTGGCGCCGCAGTATCAGCGCCCCGAAGCGCCGGTCGCCGGGCAATGGTTGCCGTCGACCAGCGTGGCCTCAGGCGATTCGGCGGCGGATATTCACTGGCAGCAGTTTTTTACCGACAGTCGCCTGGCGCGCTTACAGACCCTGGCGCTGACCAACAACCGTGATTTGCGTCTGGCCAGCCTGAACATCGAAAAGGCCCAGGCTCAATATCGCATTCAACGGGCGGCGGCGTTTCCCACCATCGATGCAGGAGTCAGCGGCACACATAGCCGCACGTCCAGCAGCGGCACGGCGAGCACCAGTCATGAGTACAGTGCGCAACTGGGGCTGAGCAGTTATGAACTGGATGTGTTCGGGCGGGTACAGAACCTTCAGGACGAAGCGCTGGAAGACTATCTGGCGCTGACCGAAACCCGGCGTAGCACCCAGATCAGCCTGGTGGCTGAAGTGGCCACGGCCTGGCTGACGCTGGCGGCGGACAACGAGCGTTTGCAACTGGCCCAGGAAACCCTGCGCAGCCAACAGGCAACCTACGAACTGACCCAACGCAGCCATGCCTTGGGTGGCTCTTCCGGCTTGGCCCTGGCCCAGGCGCAAACCACTGTGGAGTCGGCCCGAGGCGATGTGGCGGTCTACGCCAGTCAGATTCTCCAGGACCGCAATGCCTTGCGCTTGCTGGTCGGCAGTGATGTTCCCGATGAGCTGCTTCCCGGTGCGAGTTTGCAATCGGTCGCGCTGCTGGTGCAGGTGCCGGATGAGTTACCGTCCAGTCTGTTACAACGGCGCCCGGATGTGCTGGCCGCCGAACACACCCTCAAGTCGGCCAACATGGATATCGGCGCGGCGCGGGCGGCGTTCTTTCCGAGCATCAGCCTGACCGCCAATGCCGGTTCTGCAAGTTCGGCCTTGTCCGGCCTGTTCAAGTCCGGCAGCGGCGCCTGGACCTTCGCCCCGAGCGTCAGCCTGCCGATCTTCGATGCCGGCAGCAATCGCGCGACACTGGATGCGGCCAAGGTCGAGCGTGAAATTCAGGTGCAGACCTACCAGCAAACCTTGCAGACCGCCTTCAAAGAAGTGGCCGATGCCCTGGCGGTGCGCAGCACCCTGGACCAACGTCTGACGGCCCAGCAAGCCTTGACCGACGCCAGCCGTAAAAGCTTTGAACTGGCCGACGCGCTCTATCGCGGCGGCTCGCAAAGCTACCTCGAAGCGCTGGACGCCCAGCGTTCGTTGTACAGCGCCCAACAGGACCTGATCACCCTGCGTCTGGCCGAGCAGAGCAACCGGGTGACGTTGTACAAGGTAATGGGGGGCGGCTGGAATTAATGTTCGCGATCAGGCCCGCCCCCCTGGATCAGTGCCCGCCCACCACCATATGGCTAAACGGCGCCACATACGCCTGCAACGTCACCAGCCCGCCGACCAGAATCGCCAGCACCACGGAGTGGAAAAACACGTAGCGCAGGATTTCCCCTTCATGGCCGTACCAGCGGGTGGCGGTGGACGCGACCACGATCGACTGGGCGTCGACCATCTTGCCCATGACCCCGCCAGAACTGTTCGCGGCGGCCATCAGCACCGGGCTCAGGCCCAGTTGCTCGGAGGTCACCCGTTGCAAGCCGCCGAACAGCACGTTGGAGGCCGTGTCCGAGCCGGTCAGGGCCACGCCGAGCCAGCCGAGCAGGGTGCCGAACATCGGGTAGAAAATGCCCGTTGCGGCGAAGGCCAGGCCCATGGTGGCGTCGAGGCCCGAATAGCGGGTGAGAAAACCCAGGGCGAGCATCGCCACAATGGTGGTGAGCGAATAGCGCACTACCCACAGCGTTCGCAGGTAATGGTGCAGCAGTTGCGGGATTGAGTACCCCATCAGCAGCCCGCCGAGGATCGCCGCGAGCAAGATGCCGCTACCGGTGCTGGTGAACCAGGTGAACTTGTAGATCGCGTCCTCGGCTTTCGGTGCGGGCACCACCGGCGGGACCTTCTCGATCTGTTGATGAATCGTGGTGAAGGTCACGCTCGGGGCAAAGATCGGGTTGGCCTCGCGCATCGGTTTGCCCTGCGGATCAAGCTTGGCCGAGTGGGTTTGCGGATCCATGGCCGGGCGGGTATCGAACAAGTTTTTGAAGCCCTGGGTGCCCCAGGCGAAAACGAACACCGTGAGGATGATCCACGGCATCCAGGCGCGCATAACCGCGGGTTTTGCATCGCTGGCAAAGGTCGCGCTGGCGACGGGTTTCTGGTCATGCTCCTGGGCTATTTTGGAGTTGTCGACTCGCCCTGACAGGGCGGCCGAGGTATGCACCGTGGCTGGTTTCCAGACCCTGAGGAAACCAGTCAGGCAGGCCATGGAAATCAGTGCCGCGATGACGTCCACCAGCATTGGCCCGTGGTAGTTGGAGACGAGGAATTGCGGTATGGCGAAGCTGACGCCGGCAACCAGAATCGGCGGCCAGATTTCCAGCATCTTGCGCCATCCGGCGAAGGCCCAGATCAGCCAGAACGGCACGATCACCGAGAAGAACGGCAACTGCCGACCGACCATCATCGACAGCTCCATTTCATCCAGCCCGGTCACTTTGGCCAGGGTGATGACGGGCGTGCCCAGAGCACCGAACGCCACGGGCGCGGTATTGGCAATCAACGCCAGGCCAGACGCGGCCAGGGGTGAGAAACCCAGCCCGATCAAAATGGCCCCGGTTACCGCCACGGGAGTGCCGAAACCGGCGGCCCCTTCGAAGAAGGCACCGAAGCAGAAGGCAATCAGCAGCAATTGCAGACGTCGGTCGTCGGTGATGCGCGCCAGGGAGTCTTGCAGCACTTTGAACGAGCCGTTCTCGGTGGTCAGCCGATGCAGGAAAATAATGTTGAGCACGATCCAGCCAATCGGCAACAGACCGTTGGCGGCGCCGAACAGTGCGGCCGAGCCCGCCATGTTCGCGGGCATGCCGAAGGCGAAAATCGCGATCAGCAAGGCCGAACCCAGGGCCAACAACGCCGCCAGATGCGCCTTGATGTGGAAAAACGCCAGGGAAACCAGCATCACCACCACCGGCGTCGCCGCCATGAGGGTTGATAGCACCGGGTTACCGAAGGGGTCGTAGATTTGCTGCCAGACCATTTTCCACCTCTGCTTTTTATTGTGGGTAGCGCGGGGAAGGTGGCTTGAGTATAGGTGGCAATACGCTGCTGTCCTGGCGGGTGCTTGCCAGCCCTACGATGCGCGTTAGGTTTCTAGACCCTCCTGAAGCGTGCGCTCCTTTCGACCATCGCCACGATCGTTTCGAAGAGTTCGTCCTGTGCCTGCTCCGCGGTGATTTCTCCGGTCGCGGCGGCATGGGACAGCGCCTCGGCGGCACCGAGCATCGCCCGAAGACTCGCTGGCGCGATATCACCGGTGCCGGCGAAGGGGAGCAGGGCGTTGCGGCACTTGCCCATGAAGATCGCTTCGTACTCGCGCTTGATCTTTTCCAGCTCGGGCGAGCTCGTCAGCGCCGCGATCACACCCGGGATCTCGCGGCCCTGAAGCAGAACGCAGTCGACATAAGACGAGGCGATGACCATTGCCTTGCTGGCCAGTGTCGGTTCACTGGCTTCAAGCGCGGTATCCATGAGCGCGGTCTGACGTGCGTCGAACTCCTGATAGAGCACCGCCAGCAACCCGGGGCGGGTGGTGAAGTGATCGTAAACCACCGGTTTTGTGACCCCCGCCTGTTCGGCGAGCCGGCCAAGCGTCAACGCGTCCGTACCTTCCTCTCGAACGAGTTGCCAGGCGACATCCAGCAACTGGCGCAGGCGCTCCTCCCGCGACATCCGCCGGCGCGGTTGCGGATTGGAATCTTGCTCGGGTGTTTCGGTGCTTGACATGGCTATATACCAAAAGTAGCTTGCTGAGCGTAACTTACCAAGAGTATATAAGGCTCGTCTTTCACCCTCAATCACTCATTCCGTAGCAGGAGATTTTGTTATGCACGCGCTCATCGTTGTGGCTCACCATGACCCCCAATCGCTTACCCATAGCCTCGCGAGACACGTCGCTGAAGGAGTATCCGAGGCGGATGCCGACCACTCTTTCGAAATTGCGGACCTCTGGGCGCAAGGGTTCGATCCGAGATTCGGCGCGGCCGATCTCGCCGTCCATCACCGTGAAGCACCGCCGCCCGCCGATGTGGCCGCCGAGCAGGCGCGAATCGATCGCGCCGATGCACTGGTGCTGGTTTATCCGGTTTATTGGTGGTCGATGCCGGCGCTGCTCAAAGGCTGGATCGACCGTGTGTTCGCCAATGGCTGGGCGTTCGATTTCGCGGCGGATGCCAGGTTGGAGAAGAAGCTTCGCCATCTGCGGGTTCATCTGGTGGGTGTTGGCGGTGCCGACGCAGGAACCTATGCGCGCCACGGTTATGCCGACGCCATGAAGACGCAGATCGACCATGGGATCTTCGATTATTGCGGTGCTTGCGTGGTGACGTCCGAGTTGCTGCTCGAATCGGAAATCCAGGAACCGACGGTTCATCTGCAGGCTGCGCGCGCGATCGGTCGTGAGCTTTTCGCTGCCTCCGGACGCTGCGACGCGGAGCAGGATGTTCAGCGTTGCCGAGCGGTCAGCGCCGAGGCTTTTTGACAGGCAAAAAAAAGAGCCTCAAAGCTCTTTGATGGGGAGGAAGTAGAGCCGAGAGGCTCAAGATGCGCATGAAACAAGGGGTGGGCTTATTGGGGTTCAGTTCACCCACCACTTACGCAACGGCTTAAACCTCCAACCGCTGCGTACCACTATCGTAGGAAGCCGTGGTTTAGCACTCAAGTACCATTAGTCTGCTGCCCCTGGCCAACCAGCCCGGCGCAACGCCTTGAGCAAGGTGTCGGCGTCCAGACCGGGCACTGTATGACCGTTGCCTTCGGTGGTATTGGCAGCCAGCAGGGCATTGATGATCGCTTCTTCCACGGCTTCGGTAGCGGCGAGGAACAGTTCGCTGATGTGGTCGTTGTTGACCATGCTCAGGTGGTCGCAGGTGGGTGCGCCTTTGCCTTGATAAGCGGCCGGCGGCACGTGTTGATTACCGGTGGCGAAGGCCACGAAGATGTCGCCGCTGTGGTCTTCGTTGCCGCCGCCGGTGCGAGCCAGGCCGAGGCTGGCGCGTTGCGCGAGTCGGGTGCATTGGTGCGGCAGAAGAGGCGCATCGGTGGCCAGGCAGACGACGATCGAGCCCATGCCCGGATGAGGCAGGGAAGCTTTGAGGAAAGGCGAATCGGCCTGTTCCATATAACGTCCCACCGGGTAACCATCGACGCGCAACTCGTTGCGAATGCCGTGGTTGGCCTGGACGATCGCACCGACGGTCCAGCCTCCCTGCGCTGCATTCAGCCGCCGCGATGCGGTGCCGATCCCGCCCTTGAATTCATGACAGATCATCCCGCTGCCGCCGCCCACGGCGCCTTCGATGACCGGGCCGCCGACCGCTGTACGCAACGCTTCGGCTACATGTTCAGGACGTACATGAAAGCCGTTGATGTCGCTGAGCAAACCGTCGAATGTTTCCAGCACCACCGGCATGTTCCAGTAAAGACGCCCGTCGTCGGGCTGGTCCTGACGATCCAGCGCAATCAGCGCATCACGCACCACGCCCAGGCTGTGGGTGTTGGTGAAGGCGATCGGGCTGGTCAGCAGGCCGGCCTCACGAATCCACTCCAGCCCCGTGGCATCGCCATTGCCGTTGAGCACATGGACGCCGGCGAAGCACGGCTGTTGATTGGTGGAGCCGGCACGGGGCTCGATCAGGGTGACGCCGGTGTGAATGTCGCGGCCGTCAGCGGTTTGTCCTCGCACATTGCTGTGACCGACCCGTACGCCGGGCACATCGGTGATGGCATTGAGGGGGCCGGGTTGCAGTTGGCCAAACTGAATGTTCAGGTTGCGGGCACGTGGTTTCATTATTTCTCTCATCTTCAATTCGTTCAAAAAATGGGGCTTATCGACCGTTCCAGTAGCAGCCGCCGAACGCCGCGTTCGGCCGTAGCAGCTGTCGAGCCTGCGAGGCTGCGTTCGGCGGCGAAGCCGTCGTGAATCCGGCTGACGCGGTCAGGGTTCCAGGGTGAACAGCTTGTCCATGGCCTCGGCCGGTGGGTAAACAGCAGGGTTGTTGCGGGTCGCCTCGGTCACCAGGCTGGTCGCGCTACGGTTGCCGTTGGGGTAGGACAGGTGGTCGCTGACCGGCGCGATGACGTCGGGGCGCATCAAGTAGTCGATGAACGCCACGCCTTGCTGCGGATGCGGGGCGTCCTTGAGCAGTACCAAGGTGTCGAACCACACCGGCGCACCTTCTTTCGGCAGGCTGTAGGCGATCTTCACGCCATTACCCGCCTGTTCGGCGTTGGCCTTGGCTTCCAGAATCGCGCCAGACCAGCCCACCGCCACGCAGATGTTGCCGTTGGCCAGGTCGCTGATGAATTTGGAGGAGTTGAAGTAGGCGATGTGCGGGCGCAATTTGAGCAGCAGCGCCTGGACTTTCTTGTAGTCCTCGGGGTCGGTGCTGTTGGGCGGCAGGCCCAGGTAATGCAGCGCGACCGGCAGCATCTCCGAAGGCGAGTCGAGCATGGCTACGCCGCAGTCGCCAAGCTTGGCCAGGTTCGCTTCGTTGAACACCAGTTCCCAGGAGTTCACTGGCGCCTTGTCGCCCAGCGCGGCACGGACCTTGTCGACGTTGTAGCCGATACCGTTCGTACCCCACAGATACGGCACAGCGTACTGGTTACCCGGATCGTTGTTGGCCAGTTTCGCCAACAGGTCGGTGTCCATGTTTTTGAAGCCGGGCATTTGCGCGCGAGGCAGTGGCGCCAGCGCACCGGCCTTGATCAGCGTCGGCAGGCTGAAGTTGCTGGCCACCACCACGTCATAACCGCTGCGGCTGGTCAGCAGTTTGCCTTCCAGGACTTCGGCGCTGTCGAAGGTGTCGTAAACCGGCTGGATCCCCGTGTCGCGCTTGAAGTCCTGCAAGGTGGTGGGGCCGATGTAGTCGTACCAGTTGTAGACGTGCACGGTGGGGTTGTCGGCGGCGACTGCCGACAGCGAAGCGCACAAGCAGGCGCTCAGTCCCAGGTTGATATGCGAACGGTGACAACTCATGATGCGGCACTCCTGGCCTGCTGCAGGCCGGTGATGATCAGGTGCTTGCAGCGTATCGGCAGGCGAGGTACTCACCCATTCCCATCATGGGTTACTCAAAAGGGGTAGGGCGTGGACGCGTTGCTCAAAGAATTGCCGATGCACCAGGGACTGGCGCGGGTGTTTGGCACATTGGGGCAGGAAGGTTTCTGGCGAGCGCTGGTGGACACCTTGCGGCTACTGGTACCACTGGATAACGCGTTGGTCGCGGTGATGCGGTCAGGGCGGGTGCCGCGACTACTGATCGATTTCGATTCCAAGGGCGGCGCCGACGAGCATGAGGAATTGGCGGACTACAGCGCCGGTATGTATTTGCTCGATCCGTTTTATCAGGCCGCGTGCGCTGGTATTGCCGATGGCTTGCACAGCCTGGCGTCGGTGGCCCCCGACCAGTTTCAGCAGAGCGAGTATTACCTGAGCTACTTTCGCTCGGTGGTGGGCAGCGACGAATTGCAGTTCATGGTCAACGTTGACGGAGCGGTGCTCGGTTTATCCTTGGGGCGCACGACGGCGTTCACCCTTGAGGAACAGGGCCGTCTGCTGTGCGTGCGCGATTGGGTGCTGGCGGCCATGCGCCGTCACCTGCAACTGCTGCCCCCGGAAGGGCCGACCGCCGAGGCCGTGGCCGGCGATCTGGCGACCCTGCTGGACCGCTTCGACGCACGTTTGTCGGGGCGCGAAGTCGAGACGGCGCGGTTGATCCTCCAGGGCTTTTCCAGCAAAGCCATCGCCCAGCAACTGGGTATTTCCCCGGAAACGGTGAAGGTGCATCGGCGCAATCTTTACCACAAGCTCAACGTTAACGGGCATGGCGAGTTGTTTGCGCTGGTGTTGCAGCCGCGTTGACCTTTGGATCTTCAATTACCCCTGCCTGAACACCAACGCCTTCAACCCACACTCAACATCGGCATCGGGAAACTCCGGCGGATTCTCCAACCGTTGCTCAAACCGTAGGCTCGGTGCTTCGCGAGTGACGCCGTCGATGAGGAAGTCCGCGCCAAAAGCCGGGTCGTTCATGCAGGCCAAAACCGTGCCCTGGGGGCTGAGCAGTTCCGGGAGACGGCGCAGCACGCGCTGATAATCCTTGGTCAGCAGAAAACTGCCTTTCTGAAAGGACGGTGGGTCGATGATCACCAGATCATAAGGGCCGCTATTGATCACTTTGCCCCAGGACTTGAACAGGTCGTGGCCGAGAAAGCTCACCTTGCTCAAGTCATGGCCGTTGAGCCGGTGATTGTCGCGACCACGGCTCAGGGCCGCGCGGGACATGTCCAGGTTGACCACATGCGTAGCGCCTCCCGCGATGGCGGCCACTGAAAACCCGCAGGTATAGGCAAACAGGTTCAGCACCCGCTTGCCGTCAGCATTGGCCCGTACCCAATCGCGGCCGTAGCGCATATCGAGAAACAGGCCGGTGTTCTGTTTGCGGCCCAGATCCACGCGATACTGCAGGCCGCCCTCGGTGATCGTCATTTCCTCGATCGGCTCCCCGAGCAGCCATTCGGTGGTGCTTTCCTGCAGATAGCGATGTTGCAGGAGCAAGGTATGTGCGCCGGAGGTTTTCCACGCAGGCGCCTGTGTGATCGCCATCAGTCGATGCTTCAAATCGTCCAGTTGCGACGCTAGCGGCTCCTTGAACACACAGACCAGCACCACGCCCTGGAGCCAGTCGACGGTCAATTGCTCCAGCCCCGGCCAGCAGCGGCCACGGCCGTGGAACAGCCGACGGGTTTCTGCAGGTGCTGCCGCAAGCGCTGTGAGCAAATGGTCGTGGAGGATGGAGAGGGCGTCTGGATTCATCGGGCAGGGTCGGTCATGTGGAAAGGGCGGCATTTTAACCACAATTATGCGCGGACAAACGGTCATGTTTAGCGGCCTGGAACGGAGAATGCCCTGGATAGGTGTATCAAAAATGAATTTTTCGCGAGGTCCGCTGTTCATACCTGTAGGTGGCGGATTTGAGCCTGCGAAACTATTTGCGCAATCAGGGAGTAGTACAGTCATGAGTCCAGCATCAACGGCGGGCGCGCGCTTGTCTGGCGGATTGATTCTTGTGGTTGAGGACGACCCGTTGATCCTGGAGTTTCTTTGCGAAATTCTTCAGGAGGAAGGCTTTGCGGTTGAACCACAGATCAGCGCGGACGCCGCATCGCAGTTTCTGGAACAGCACGCCCCGCAGGTGAGGTTATTGCTGACGGACATCACCATGCCGGGCAAACTCAATGGCGCGGACCTGGCCAATCAGTTTGGCGACCGTTGGCCAGACAAACCGATCATGATCATGTCTGGCTTCGAAACTCCGAAAAGCTCCGGGGTCAAGCATCCGGTTTCGTTCATCAAGAAACCCTGGGCGGTGGGGCAGTTGCTCGATTGTGTGCAACGCGCCTTGCAGTCGACCCGAGGTCTGTAAGAGCTGGTGTACATTAGCTGACAACATTTGCCTGGCTCTTGCAAAAGGAAGTCGCCCTTTGTCTGTCAAAACATCCCGGCTCAACAGGTCATACCGTGGCTTGCTGTTCGATATGGACGGCACCGTCCTCAACTCCATCGCCGCCGCCGAGCGGATCTGGACAACCTGGGCCGTGCGCCACGGCGTCGATGTCGAAACTTTCTTGCCGACCATCCATGGCGTTCGCGCCATCGACACCATCAATCGCCTGGCGTTGCCAGGGGTAGATGTCGAAGCTGAAGCGGCGTGGATCACCGAGGCGGAAATCGATGATGTGGAGGGGATTGTCGAGGTGTCCGGCGCGGCCAATTTCCTCAAGTCGCTGCCCGCCCACCAATGGGCCATCGTCACCTCTGCGCCGCGGGCGCTGGCGTTGCGCCGAATGGCCGCGGCCGGTATTCCCGAACCGGGCGTGATGGTTACCGCCGAAGACGTCAGCGCCGGCAAGCCCGACCCAGCGGGCTATCGGCTGGCGGCTCGTCGACTGCAGGTGGACCCAGCCGAGTGCCTGATCTTCGAAGACGCTGACGTCGGAATTCGCGCAGGCGAGGCGGCGGGTGCCAACATCATGGTCATCACCGCGACCCACGTTCATCCCCTTCAGACCCGGCACGCCACACTGGCCAGTTATGACTCGGTCACGAGTCATGTGGATGCCAATAACCTGATCCGTTTACACTTTTTGTAATCGACACGGCCCTGATGTGGTCAGTTCAGTAGATCCCCGGAATCAATCGCCAGCTACGGGCGCAATAAGCGTCGTATTCGCTGCCGAACTGCGTGCGTAACAGCGCTTCTTCAGAGCGAATGCGGGCGATCAGCGGTATCAACATCAGCGCCACCAGCAGCAACCCGACACCGGAACGAAAGGCCAGCGCCCAGCCCACGCCATTGATCAGCAGCCCCAGGTAGCTGGGGTTGCGCACATTCCGATAAATTCCGTCGGTGACCAGGCGGTGTCCTGGCTGAATCGCCACTAATCCGCTGAAGCGCTTGCCCAGTACAAACACCGGCCACATCCGCAACGCGCCGCCGCCAATGAACAGCAGCGCACCCAGCCAACGCACGCCCTCGCCACCGAAGGTCCAGAAGTCGATCCGGTCGGTGTAGGCCGGCAGATACCCGCTCAACAACCCGAGCACCCCGAAAACCGGCAGCACCCAGCGATTGGCCCGGTCTTCACGTTCGCCAGTGCTCAAATTGCCCTCACTGAACAACGACACGATCGCCATCACCAGGGTCGCAAGCGCAATGACCACCAGCGGTGGATGCGAGAAAAACGCCGCCAACCCGCCCAGCCCGAACACCGCGAGAGCCAGGTAGGCAAGGGTGCTGACGAGGGCGAAAAACGCGAGTTTGGCTGAGATTTTCATAACTGATCTCGCAAAAAGGGCATATCACCAGTGTAGAGGGGCAGCCCGTTATCAGAGCGGTAGTCGTCGAGCAGGGTGAACTAAGCTTGGATAAGGATGAGCCTGTCCGTTCGCTTCCAGCCCGTTGAAAGATCTCAACGCGCCGGTGCTGTCACAAGGAGCACACGATGCTTCACATCAGAACGCCCCTGATTCTGCATCCGGGTCTGTCGACTCCGACCCGGCGAATCTGGCTCAAGCTGGAAAACCTGCAACCCAGCGGCTCGTTCAAACTGCGCGGCATGGGCCTGTTGTGCAGCCAGGCGGCAGAGCAGGGCAAGCGCAAAGTCGTCTGCCCTTCCGGTGGCAATGCCGGTTTGGCCACAGCGGTGGCCGCCGCCAACCTTGGGCTGAAAGCCTGCATCGTGGTGCCGAACACGACCCCGGAAACCACCCGCGCCAGGATCAGGAAAACCGGTGCCGAGGTGATTGTCCATGGCAAGGTCTGGGACGAGGCCAATCAACGGGCGAAAGAACTCGCGCAAGGCGCAGACACCGAATACGTACCGGCTTTCGATCACCCGGTGCTGTGGGAAGGACACAGCACCATGGTCGATGAAATCCTCGAGGACTGCCCTCAGGTCGATGCGTTGGTGACATCCGTGGGGGGCGGCGGTTTGCTGGCGGGCCTGCTCACCGGCCTGATCCGTCATCAGCGCATGGATTGTCGGATCGTTGCGTGCGAAACCCAAGGGGCGGCGTCGTTCGCTGCCGCCATCGCTGCCGGGCACCCGGTCAGACTGCCGCGCATCGACACCGTTGCCACGTCACTCGGCGCCGCGCAAGTGGCCGCCTGGCCGGTGCAGCACATCCTTGATTTCCCGCATGAATGCGTGGTGCTCAGCGATGATGAGGCGATCATGGGCGTGGTTCGTTACGCCAACGACCTGCGCCAGTTGGTCGAACCGGCGTGTGGCGTTTCATTGGCGGTGGCGTACCTCGACCATCCGGCGATTGCCGAGGCCCATGACGTGGTGATTGTGGTGTGCGGCGGCGTCAGCATCAGCGCGCAGTTGGTCGCCGGCTGGGCACGCCTGTCTGCCGGGGTCGAAAAACACAGCGTTGAAGCAAGGTAGGGCTGTCACTAGCCCTACCGCTTACGTTTCAGACTTTATTGACCGGCTGGAACACCTTCTTGAACGAGGATCGCTCTGGCCAGGTCTTCATCGCTGGCCTTCAGGTCGGGATGATTCTGGCGAATTTCCTTCAATACCGACTCCAGGTAAACGCCACGGATCGTACCGCCGCTGGCGACAAAACTGGAGGCGTCATCCCGGGCGGGAATGACCATTTTGTGATCCTTGAACGTTGAGTACAGCGATGCGGATACCCCGGCTGAGGTGGCGACATCGCCCGCATCCACACGGGCCATGGCTGAGCCAAAGGGCAAGCAAAGCACGAGTGAAGATACTAAAAACAGACGGCGCATGACGGCGTCCTCCGAAGCGTGAAGCGTAAAAGAAGTAACACATAATTTAGGATGCCCGGCGGTGGTCAGGAGTTCCCTGTCGATCTACATATGCCTCACTCAATTCCAGCCAGATCTACCGTCATGCGACCCGTAGCGGGAGCATCGATGCTCTCGACCGAGCGCTCACCGGCGCGTTCGAGCAGCGGATACGCCAGGGCGGCGATGTGGTGATGCATGCGCCGGTAATCACGCAGTACCCGTTGGAAAATATCACCGGATTGCGCCCAGGTACTTTTGTCTTCCTGCAACTGGCGAAAGTGCTCGCGGCTGGCGCAGGCTTCGAGCCTTCTGACGGTCTCCTTGCGCTGGATCAGTTGATGGGCGGTGGCGATGTCTTCGCGCAGGAACACGGTGATCGCCAGGCTCAGGCTTTCCAGAACGGCGTCGTGCAGCGGGGCGATGTTGCCCAGTTCGAAGGCCGAGAACTGTTCACCCCGACGCAAGCGGCGCATGGCCAACTGCGTGAGGCTGCTGGAAAGAATGTCCGCGGCATGTTCGAGGTTGATCACGAACGTGAGGATTTCCTGGGAACGATCGGCATCGCT
The DNA here is from genome assembly GCF_056396925.1 of Pseudomonas sp. 05N433. NCBI lineage: Bacteria > Pseudomonadati > Pseudomonadota > Gammaproteobacteria > Pseudomonadales > Pseudomonadaceae > Pseudomonas > Pseudomonas sp. 05N433. The sequence goes on from NZ_JBFTML010000075.1 coordinate 26,831, forward strand.
GTCACTGATGCCTTCCTTGCCGATGTCGGCCAGATAAGCGCGAATCGCCGCGCTGAGCAGGTCCAGGGATTGATCGATCCGCTGCACTTCATCGGCGCAGGCCGGTAGCGATGTGTGGAACAGCTGCAGCATCCGGCCGAGCATGGTCGAGAACATGTCGGTCATGCGCAACGCTTCGCGAGCGGCATTCGACAGGCCGATGTTGGCCACTTCCAGGCCGGCCTCGTCCAGATAGCACGGCATGCCGGGATCGACATCCCGCTCAGGTGCCGGCAGCAGTCGGGTGAGGGCATTGGCGAGTACGTCGGTCAGACCGATGAACACCAACGCGAGCAGTAGATTGAAACCGGTGTGCAGGCACACCACCAGGGTCGAGGGCGCGAGCGGCGCCTGAGCGAGCAATCCGGCAAACGGCAAGACCGCCAGAGCACCGACCGCACGCACCAGCAGGTTGCCCAGCGGCAGGCGTCGGCCGACGCTCGATCCGGCGTTGATGACCGAGGGCAGCGCACCGCCAATGTTCACCCCCAGCACCAGCGCGACGATGGTGCTGGCCGAGAGCATGCCAGTGGCGGCCAGCGAGACGATCAGTAACACCACGGCCACGCTGGAGTGGCACAGCCAGGTGAGGATCAGCGCCACCAGCAGCGCAATGACCAGATCGCCCTCGAGGCTCTGCATGATCAGCTGGAAGATCGGCGTGCCTTCGACTTCCGCCAATGTGGAGCCGAGCATGTGCAAGGCCAGGAGCATCAGCCCCAGGCCGATCAGTGCACAACCGACGCTTTCGTAGCGCGAGTCATCGCGCAGCCGAAAGACGATCAGGCCCGCCAGCAAAACGCTGGGCGTGAGCATCGACACATCGACGCTGAGCAACTGCACCACCAGGGTTGAGCCGATGTTGGCGCCGAGCATCACCGCCAGGGCCGGCGCCAGTCCCAGCGTCCCGGCGGCAGTGAACGAGGTCGCCATCAGGCTCACGGCGGTGCTGCTTTGCAAGACCCCGGTGATACCGATCCCCGACAACAACGCCATCCAGCGGTTGTTCAGGTTGTGGCCCAGCCACTGACGCAGCGGCGTGCCGAAGCCGCGCAACAGCGCCGAAGAAATCATATGAGTGCCCCATAGCAACAGGGCAATGGAGCCGGCGAGGTTGATCAGTAGAGTAGTTCCCGACATGAGGGCTCTCCCTTGTTTCGTATTACATTTATTGAAGACCCGGAACCCGGCTCGTGGTATCTGAATAACACCCGTGATTGTGGTGTTACTTGATGGTCCGCAACTAATTCCAATAATTCAGATTTTTACGGGCAATAAGAAGTTGTCGGATTCCCGTTTAAGGAAACCGTTCCGGAGGGACTTTAAAGTGCCTTCAGATCAACTGAAAATGCATGCCCCGATAGACAGGCCGAGCATCAGGCTCGCCTGCTGGAAGAGGCGCGCGATGCGCCGACTTTGTGGGGCCTGACTGTCGTCGAAGCTCCAGCGTTGCTGAAGCCGGCCGGTCGTCGGGCAGACACGCCAGTTGGCACGAGGGCGCACCTTGGCGTGGGTAGAAGGGGCGGAGAACGGGGCGCAGAGCCGAGTCGTCGGCAGACGCTCACGGCAGGGCTTGACCCGCATGGTCGATGCAAAGGCGCGTACGCCCGGCAGTACAGTGGTTTTGAAGTTCATAACATGCCTCTGGGCCGGAATGATTCCGGTGAGGCAAGTTACGGTGGAGCCTCAAGCTCTAGCGCAGCTCACCCGACCGAAAAGTCGAGGCCCGTCATTGTCTGGGTTATGTGCCAGATCCTGCGTGTGAGCAGTCATCCGACAGCGACTAGATACTGTGTCCATTGAATTCTTTTGTGAGTTGAAAAAAGCCGTTGTTATCGGCCGGCGCAATTTACTCAGGCAGGTTGGCAAAGTCAATCGCCGATAGCCGGTTAAGGTTGTGTTGAAGGGGGGAAGTTGGAAAGTGTTCAGGTCAATGACAGTTAATTGTTATTTTGAATGATCGTTAAATGGGAAATTAAACATAGAGTGTGAACGCCACGTAGCAGACCGTATGAAGTCATGCTGGCGATATCCTCCAGCCTGATCGATTATCGCATCCAGGGCTGGCTTGAATGAGTGGAGGGCAGGTGAGCGTCGATATCGAATGCGTGGTAGTCGGGGCTGGCGTGGTCGGGCTGGCGGTGGCCAGAGCCTTGGCCCGGACCGGACGAGAAGTGATCCTGGTCGAGGCGGGCGAGGGGATTGGCGTGGGCATCAGCTCGCGCAATTCGGAAGTGATCCACGCCGGGATCTATTACCCGAGCGGCAGTCTCAAGGCGCAATTGTGCGTGGAGGGCAAGCAACGCCTGTATACCTTCTGCGATGAGCGCGGTGTCGATTACCGGCGCCTCGGCAAGCTGATCGTGGCCACCGATGACCGTCAGCGCCATGCCTTGCAGGCGTTGCTGGAGCAAGGCCGGCGCAACGGTGTCGATGACCTGCAATTACTGGATGCCGGTCAGGCACGAGCGCTTGAGCCGGCGTTGTTTTGTGTTGCAGCGCTTTGGTCACCGTCTACCGGGATTGTCGATTCTCATGCCTTGATGCTGGCGCTTCAGGCCGATGCCGAAGCCTGGGGCACCTCGGTGGCCTTTCATACGCCGCTTACATCGGCCCGTTGTACCGAACAGGGTTTCGAGCTGCACATGGGGGGGACTCAGCCGATGACCTTGAGCTGTCGTGAACTGATCAACTGCGCCGGACTGTCTGCGCCAGAGGTGGCGAGCCGGATCGAAGGCTTGCCGGCGCGGCACGTGCCCAAGGCCTGGCTGTGCAAGGGCAGCTACTTCAGTTTCAGCGGCCAGGCGCCGTTCCGGCATCTGGTTTATCCAGCACCGGAAAGCGCCGGGCTGGGCGTGCACATGACCCTGGACCTGGGTGGTCAGGCCCGTTTCGGGCCGGATGTCGAATGGGTCGAGCAGATCGATTATCGCGTCGACCCCCATCGTGGCGAAGGCTTCTATCAGGCGATCCGGCGCTACTGGCCGGCGTTGCCCGATGACAGTCTGCAACCGGCCTACAGCGGCATCCGCCCGAAAATCAGCGGGCCGACCGAGCCGGTCGCCGACTTCATCATCAGCGGCCCGGACATTCACGGCGTACCGGGCCTGGTCAATCTGTTCGGCATCGAATCGCCGGGGCTGACCAGTTGCCTGGCATTGGCCGAACGGGTGGTGCAGCGTTTAATTCGCAATGAAACTCTGTAGCAGCTGGCGAAGCCTGCGTTCGGCTGCGTAGCAGTCGTGAATCCTGCGCACGTGGTTTATCTGACCCACCCGCAGCGTATGGTTTAGCGACTGCTGTGCAGCCGAACGCAGCCTTCGGCAGCTGCTACAAAGTCGTGCGGCGCAACCGATGATCAGGGTTTAGGCTGCAACCAGCTGCGAGGACTATTCTTGGCAATGCGCCCATCGCCATGGGAGATCTCTGATGATCAACGTACGCACTGCCCGCATGCTCGCCGATTACAAGCGCTGGGCCGATCAGCGACTCTTCGACARCCTCATGGCGCTGCCACCTGAGGAACTCAATCGCAAACGGGTGTCGGTGTTCAACAACATGATTGGCACCTTGAACCAGATCTACGTGGTGGACTGCATCTGGCAAGCCCACCTGGAGGGCCGGGGGCACGACTTCAAGACCTCCCATGGCCTGCTCCATACCGAGCTCGCCGAGTTGCGAATGGCGCAACAGGAGATTGATCAATGGTTCTGTGGCTGGAGCTCGGCCCAGACCGAGGAGTCGCTGGATAAACCCATCGAATTCACCTCCATGTCGGGGGAAAGCGGGGTCATGAGTGCCGGCGCCATGCTGTTGCATGTGGTCAACCACGCCAGCTATCACCGGGGCTGGGTGATTCAGATGTACTTCGACATTCCGGCCATACCGCCGATCACCGACCTGTCAGAGTTTTTGCGCGAGGTTCCCGGGTATTGAGTCGAGCCCTGGCCCGATAACAGCATAAATCCGCTGTGGGAAGTGCCCCTGTGGCGAGGGGGCTTGCCCCCGTTTGAGTGCGCAGCACTCACAAGATCTTTGGGATATCAGAGATTCTGGGGCCGCTTTGCAGCCC
>NZ_JBFTML010000076.1:0-19843 GCF_056396925.1 Pseudomonas sp. 05N433
GGGCTAGATCGTTCTCAAACGCCAGTTCGCCCAGGATCTATTTATGCCGCTGAGTTTTCATAAAATGCACGCCAATGGCGATGACTTCGTCATTGTGGACTCGCGAAACTCGGCCAATCCAGTGACAAGTAGTTTGGCTCGGCGAATGGGTGATCGGAACCGAGGCGTCGGATTCAATCAACTCGCAGCAGTGCTTGATTGCGATGATGCCGATGCCCGCTTGATGTTTTGGAATGCAGATGGCTCCACGCTGGATGCTTGTGGCAGCGCAACGCGGGGTGCCGCGGACATGCTGATGCGCGAATCCAATATGACTTCGATAGCGCTGCGAACCAACCGTGGCCTACTCACTTGCGAACGAACTTCAGCCGGCGCAATTTCGGTCAACATGGGCGAGCCGCTTTTCGGCTGGTCGGATATTCCCCTGGCTCAGGAACTGGACACTGCTGTCTTGCCACTGGCTGGTGGCCCGGCAGCTTGCAGCATGGGCAATCCTCACTGCACCTATTTTGTGGATGATCTGACAGCCATTGATATAGCGACCATCGGACCGACCATTGAAACCGACCCACTGTTTCCTCTCAGGACGAACGTGCATTTCGTCCAGATCATTAACCGACAACACATACGGTTGCGCATTTGGGAGCGCTGGGGTGGTATTCCGCTTGGTTCAGGCTCTTGCTCTTGTGGCGCCGCTGTCAGCGGAATTCGTCGTGGTTTATTAGACCATTCCGTTGAGGTTGAATGTGATGGCGGCACCGTAACGGTTCAATGGGATGGCGTGGGCCCGGTCTTTCTCATCGGGCCGGTAAAGACTATTTTTTCGGGAACAATCACGGACAACTTATTACAAGTTTTGTAGCCGTCAGGCCCGTTTATTCTCCTTGTCCCGCGGCAAAAGTCATTGGCACCACTGCGACTCACAGGGCACGCCATCGTTGTCGCCATCCATTTTCATTCCCGGACAATTTTGCAGAAATTTTTTGGCCTCTGCACACGAGGTCATCTGCGAGCAATATTGGCGTCCGTCACATTTGAATGGCGCAGAAACAGGTTTCGGCGCAGTCGCGACTGTAGGGGTTACTTTCGGGGGCGGTAGCTTGGCTTCAACCCAAGGTTGTAACTCGGGGGAAAGCTTCCAGGCCAACAAACCAATGATTAACACGACCAAAATCAGTTTCATTTGATTCATCCGAGACTAGAGGCCGTTTATATTCTAGTCGCTTAGAACGAATCATCTGGCAAGAGCAACCAAAGCCTCGATGCCCTAGAGAGAGACTGCCGCCTCATGCGGCGTGGAGAGATAAATCCGAATAGGTGCCCACCCTGACCAAGTGCTGGCCATTCAGCAATCCTTCTGAAAGACACCTGGCCGGGCAAGCGCTGCCGACTTTACCCAGAGCAGCGCCCAGTGTCCCTAACACAACGCTGAACAAAAATAACATTGGCGTGTAATCAAGGATTTGCGCAGCGTTTCGCCACCCACCAGGACGAACCATCCCCTCGGGCAGACCCAAGCAGCGGGGCCAACCTGAAGAAGCTCGCGACACGTTATCGCGCGCCGTACAACTGCCGTCACACTTATGCGACAATATGCAGAATGTCTGGCATGAATCCCGCCTTTATTGCCCAACAGCTTGGACAAGCGTCCAGATGCTGCTCTCGACTTATGCGCGCCGGTTGAAGTCTAGCGGTGACTGGGGAGAGATGGAGAAACTCCAAAACGCCCCAGGTATGGCCCAAGCGCCAAAATGCGCAGCTCGCAACCCATTGATAGGTAAAGTAATTGATCTCCACAGCTAACATCACGATGCAGTTCGGCGCCAAGCCGCTATTCGAAAACGTTTCGGTCAAATTCGGCGCGGGCAACCGCTACGGCCTGATCGGCGCCAACGGTTGCGGCAAGTCGACTTTCATGAAAATCCTCGGTGGCGATCTCGAGCCGTCCGGTGGCCAGGTCATGCTTGAGCCGAACGTGCGTCTGGGTAAATTGCGTCAAGACCAGTTCGCCTACGAAGAATTCACCGTGATCGATACCGTGATCATGGGTCACGAAGAGCTGTGGAAGGTCAAGGCCGAGCGCGATCGCATCTACTCGCTGCCGGAAATGACCGAAGAAGACGGCATGGCCGTGGCCGAGCTGGAAACCGAATTCGCCGAAATGGACGGCTACACCGCCGAGTCCCGTGCCGGCGAGCTGTTGCTGGGCCTGGGTATCGGCATCGAGCAGCACTTCGGCCCGATGAGCGAAGTGTCGCCGGGCTGGAAACTGCGCGTGTTGCTGGCGCAGGCGCTGTTCTCCGATCCTGAAGTGCTGTTGCTCGACGAACCGACCAACCACCTGGACATCAACACCATCCGCTGGCTGGAAAACGTGCTGACCCAGCGCTCCAGCCTGATGATCATCATCTCCCACGACCGTCACTTCCTGAACAGCGTGTGCACCCACATGGCTGACCTGGATTACGGCGAGCTGCGCCTGTTCCCAGGCAACTACGACGAGTACATGACCGTGGCGACCCAGTCCCGCGAGCAACTGCTGTCGGACAACGCCAAGAAGAAAGCGCAGATCTCGGAACTGCAATCGTTCGTCAGCCGCTTCTCGGCCAACGCCTCGAAAGCCAAGCAGGCAACTTCCCGCGCCAAGCAGATCGACAAGATCCAGCTGGCCGAAGTCAAACCTTCGAGCCGTGTCAGCCCGTTCATTCGTTTCGAGCAGACCAAAAAGCTGCACCGTCAGGCGGTCATCGTCGAGCGCATGGCCAAAGGCTTCGACGGCAAGACCCTGTTCAAGGACTTCAGCTTCACCGTTGAAGCCGGCGAGCGCGTGGCGATCATCGGCCCGAACGGTATCGGTAAAACCACCCTGCTGCGCACCCTGGTCAACGAACTGACCCCGGACGCCGGCACCGTGAAATGGACCGACGCCGCCGAGCTGGGCTACTACGCCCAGGACCACGCGCACGACTTCGAAGACGACTGCAACCTGTTCGACTGGATGGGCCAATGGACCCAGGGCGGCGAGCAACTGGTTCGCGGCACCCTCGGGCGCATGCTGTTCTCCAACGACGAGATCCTCAAGTCGGTCAAGGTCATCTCCGGTGGTGAGCAAGGTCGCATGCTGTTCGGCAAGCTGATCCTGCAAAAGCCGAACGTGCTGGTAATGGACGAACCGACCAACCACTTGGACATGGAATCCATCGAGGCGCTGAACCTGGCGCTGGAGAACTACCCGGGCACGCTGATTTTCGTCAGCCACGACCGTGAGTTCGTATCGTCCCTGGCCACCCGCATCATCGAGTTGAGCGCCGATGGCGTGATCGACTTCAGCGGCACCTATGACGACTACCTGCGTAGTCAGGGTGTGTTGATGTAAGGCGGCTTCTGGCTGCAAATGGAAAGCCCCGTCCTGGTGACGGGGCTTTTTGCATTTCAGATTGATCCACTTACTGCCGATCTGTCATCCACATCGTTAGCCTGCTTTCTTTTATTTCACGCCCGCGCCATGATGCAGTTCTCCTACCGCCGCCCGCGAACGAGCTCTCATGTCTGTGCAGCAACTGCCCCCGCAAAGCTCCATGGCGATCACCCTGCAGATCGTTTCCATCGTTTTCTATAGCTTTATTGCCTTCCTCTGCATCGGCCTGCCGATTGCCGTGTTACCGGGGTATGTGCATGAACAGTTGGGGTTCAGCGCCATCGTTGCGGGGCTGACCATCGGTTCGCAATACCTGGCCACCCTGCTCAGCCGTCCGATGGCCGGGCGCTTGTCAGACAGCGTCGGCACCAAACGGGCGATTGTTTACGGGTTGTCGGGGATTGTGTTGAGCGGCGTGCTGACGCTGCTGTCGACCCTGCTGCAAAGTTTGCCGCTGTTGAGCCTGATCATCCTGATCGCTGGCCGGTTGTTGCTGGGGATCGCCCAAGGGTTGATCGGAGTCGGCACCATCAGTTGGTGCATGGGCCAGGTCGGTGTCGAGCACACGGCACGTTCGATTTCCTGGAACGGGATTGCCTCATACGGCGCCATTGCCATTGGCGCACCGTTGGGCGTGGTGATGGTCGCTGAATTGGGCTTCGCCAGCCTCGGGATCGTGCTGTCGTTACTGGCCCTGTTGGCACTGCTGTTGATCCGCAACAAACCCTCGGTGCCAGTGATTCGCGGCGAGCGGCTGCCGTTTTGGGCGGTATTCGGGCGCATTGCCCCTTTCGGCGCGAGCCTGAGCCTGGCGTCTATCGGCTACGGCACGCTCACCACTTTTATTACCCTGTATTACGCCAGTCGTAGCTGGACGGGAGCGGCTTACTGCCTGACGGTGTTTGGGGTGTGTTTTATTCTGTCGCGGCTGTTGTTCATTTCCAGCATCAGCCGTTTCGGCGGCTTCACCTCGGCCATTGCCTGCATGAGCATTGAAACCGTGGGGCTGGTCCTGTTGTGGCTGGCGCCCTCGACCGTTTACGCCTTGATTGGCGCAGGCCTGACCGGCTTCGGCCTGTCGCTGGTCTATCCGGCGCTGGGCGTGGAAGCGATCAAGCAGGTGCCCAATTCCAGTCGCGGCGCGGGTTTGAGTGCTTATGCGGTGTTTTTCGATCTGGCGCTGGCGATTGCCGGGCCGTTGATGGGCGCGGTGGCGTTGAACCTGGGGTATGCGTGGATTTTCTTCAGTGCGGCGTTGTTGTCCGTGACTGGACTCGGTTTGACCTTGTTACTGAAACACCGCGCCATCGGCCAGGATTGATTTATTGATCCGCGGTTTGCATGCCGGCCCGACTCGGTTTGCCCAGGGCATGGGAGAAGAAACGTCCGGCTTCGGAAATCAGGTTGCGGTGAATGTCCTTGCGGTCGACGCCGTCGGCATCGGTGCACAGCGCCGGCATGGCGGCGATCTGTTCTTCGTTGCACGGTGCCAGGAACACGAAATGCCCTGCCCCGGCCAGCAATTTGAAATCCGGTGCAGTCGRCAGTTTGCGCGCCAGCGCTGCGGCGTTTTTGTCGAACGCCACCAGTTTGTCGCCGTCGCCGCTGTATAGCAGCACCGGCACATGCACGTCGGCCAGGGTCTGGCGGCCGAATTTCAGACTCAGCGGTGCCATCAACAACAAGGCATGCACTCGTGGGTCTGGCACAGGCTGCAAGTCATCGCGGTCGACGATCAATTCACCTTGTGTGTTGCAGGCATCATGATCGTCCGGGCGCTCATGGCAATAACGGCGCAGACGGTCCAGGTCCGGCGTGGCGCCGGACAGGATCAACGCGGTCTCACCGCCCGCCGAATAGCCGATCACCCCGACCTGATCGGCATTGACGAAGGGCGCCAGCATACGGTCGCCCAAGGTCGCGGTAATGGCTTCGGAAATCTGGATCGGCCGCCCGTAAAGATTGCTCAAGGTGCCGAGGCGGCTGTGGTCTTTGGAGTTGTCGCCGGGATGGATCACCGCCACCACCACAAACCCCTTGCGTGCCAGCGAGGTGGCCAGATCGTGCAGGGCCAGCGGGGTTCCGGTGTTGCCATGGGACAGCATCAACATCGGGAAGCGTCCGATGGCGACTTTGGTGTCTTCACCGGCTTCGACCGTGTAACCCTCGAGCTTGCTGGAATGTTCCCTCTCACTGGACGGATAAAAGGCGATGGCGCGCATCGGCTGCAAGTCCAGCGGATCGAGGAACGTCATCTCATGGAAACCGACGCTCCAGTGAGGAAACAGCACAGGCGCGGCGTGCACTGAATTCAGGCTGCCGAACAGGCAAATCAGTAATGTTGCACAAAGACGCACCATGGGATGCCCCACCTTATTACCTGACCGCAGATATTAACCCTCGACTGCATAACCTGGGCCAGAAACTGATCGCCGCCAGAAACAAAAAACTCTGTACCTGGCCATCACGATGACCAGAATACAGAGTTTCAGGGGTATTGCCCGAGCTGTTTACGACTTTACGCAAGCCTTACGCGGCGGCGAACAGTTGTTCGCTGATTTGCGCCTGAGCGTCGCTCATGGCTTTGCTGCGTACTTCATCACCGTAGGCCAGGCCATGGGCGCGGACGAACTCGATGTCGGTAATACCGAGGAAGCCGAACATCACCTTCAAGTACTCTTCATGAGCAGTGCCGGTCGGTTGGCCAGCGTGCAAACCGCCAGCCGTCGAAACGATCACCACTTTCTTGCCGCCGCACAGGCCTTCAGGGCCGGCTTCGGTGTAGCGGAAAGTCTGGCCGGCTACGGCGATGCGGTCGATCCAGGCCTTGAGTTGGGTCGGGATAGTGAAGTTGTACATCGGCGCTGCAATCACGACGGCATCGGCGGCGAGGAATTCGGCCAGGGCCTGCGCACCCAAATCGGCTTCATGCTGTTGCGCGGCGTTGCGCAGCTCAGCGGCGGTGCCAGCGGCGACCAGCGTGGCGGCGGAAAAATGGCTGATGGCATCGGCGGCCAGGTCGCGGTAAGTCACCACAACACCAGGCTCGGCGGTTTGCCAGGCTTTGACGACTTCGCCGCTCAACTGACGGGAAGCCGAGTTGTCACCCAGAATGCTCGAATCGATATGCAGTAATTTCATGTGGAATCTCCAAGGTGAGGATCGCCACCCGGCGATCTGATGGAAACAATCCTACCGACAAAACCAATAGCTGATTAGCCGGCAATAATGCGATAGTTTGTCCCACTGATAGAACAGTCGGATTTAAATCATGCAAGATCTCAACGACCTCTACTACTTCGCCAAGGTGGTCGAGGCCGGCGGCTTCGCGGCGGCCGGGCGTTTGCTCGGGATTCCCAAGTCTCGGTTGTCACGACGCATCGCCGAACTGGAAGAACGCCTGGGCGCGCGCCTGCTGCAACGCACCACCCGCCAACTCAACCTGACCGCTGTGGGCGAGCGCTACTTGCGGCACTGTCAGGCGATGCTGCTGGAGGCCGAGATGGCCGACGAAGCGGTGGCCAGCATGTCCAGCGAACCCCGGGGGCGGCTGCGGGTTTCCTGCCCGGTGGGGTTGGCCCACGACATGTTCCCGTCGGTGATCAGCAAGTTCCTGGAGAAATTCCCGCAGGTTCAGCTGGAGATGCTGCTGCTCAATCGCCGGGTTGACCTGGTGACCGAAGGCGTCGATGTCGCCTTGAGAGTGCGGGAACTGGGAGATGAAGACCCACTGCTGGTCACCCGCCGCTTACGTCAGGCGCAGACTGTCATGGTCGCCAGCCCGGCGTTTCTTCGCGAGCGGCAGATCAAGACCCCGGACGACTTGAAAAACGTACCGATATTGGGCGCACTGGAAGCCGATCGGCTGGTGCATCTGCGGATGCTCGACCAGCAGGGCAAGGCCTGTGAAATGACATTCGAAGCCCGATTGGGCATCGACGATTTTCTCGTGCGCAAGGCGTGTACCCTGTCCGGGCTGGGTTTCACCGTGTTACCGATGATGTATTGCGAGCAGGAACTGGAAAACGGCTCACTGGTGCAGCTGCTACCTGACTGGTCATTGCCGGGCGGTTGGCTGCAAGCGGTCTACCCTCATCGGCGCGGGGTAATGCCGGCAGTACGCGCCTGGATCGACCATTTGATCGAATCATTCAATGCCTGTGGGGACCGACTGTTATGAAGGCAAGACCAATGAGCGAAGAGGATGTCGCGCAATTCTGCCTGGCGCTGCCCGGCGCGCGGGAGGATTACAAGTGGGGGGGCGTAAGGGTGTTTTCGATTGCCGGGAGCAAGATGTTCGCCTTGCAGAACCTGCGGGGCCAGTCCCTGGCCTTCAAGGTCGACAAGGACCTGTTCCTGGGCCATTGCGACCGACCGGGCATTCACCCGGCGCCGTATCTGGCCCGGGCGCAGTGGATCATCATGGACACGCCCTACCCGCTGGGCACCGAAGAGCTGCAAGGCTTGCTGCAACGTTCCCACCAACTGGTGGTGAGCAAGTTGCCCAAGCGCACGCAGATCGGCTTGCTGCTTTAAAACAGCTTTAGAACAGCGCGAACAGCTGAGCACCCAAAAACAACTGGTCGATCCAGAACACCTGATGCATCAGCACGATGAGCCAGAACACCAGTTGAAACGAAACCTTGCGGGTCTTGTGCCGAAACACTTGCTGGGCCAGCAAGGCACCCGGCCAACCGCCCGCCAGTTCCACCGCGTGCAAGACGTTCTCCGGCGTGCGCCAGCTGTCGGCGCGGGCCTTGTGCTTGTCGCCCCAGTACAGGAAAAACGCCAGCACGCTAACGATGCCATAGGCGGCCAGGGGAATCACCGACACCCCGCGCAGCCACAGCGACACCGAGCCAAACAACGGCACTGCGCACAGCAAAACGAACACCAGCAATTTCAACCGCAGGTTTTGAATTGCTCCCCCGGGCTTGCGCCCGGGGTTGTTGCGTGCGGCGGCGTCGCTCATGGCTTGGCCGCGGTCCAGTCGACCCAACCGAACTGCCAGGTCRCCAGAATCACCAGGCCAAACACAATGCGATACCAGGCGAATGCCGCGTAGCTGTGGCTGGCGATGAACTTGAGCAGGCCCCGGACGGCGATCATCGCAAAGATAAACGCGGTGACAAAGCCGATGGCGAACACCGGGAAATCAGCCGGAACAAACAGGTGGCGGTATTTGTAGCCCGAGTAAACCGCTGCGCCGACCATGGTTGGCATGGCAAGGAAGAACGAGAATTCGGTGGCCGTCTTGCGCGACAACCCGAACAGCAAACCGCCGATGATCGTCGAACCGGAACGCGAGGTCCCCGGGATCATCGCCAGGCACTGGGCGAAACCGACTTTCAGGGCCTCTTTCCAGGTGATGTCATCGACGCTTTCGGCATGCACGACATGCTGCCGGCGTTCAGCCCACAACATGATAATCCCGCCCACGACCAATGCGCTGGCCACGGTTATCGGGTTGAACAGGTACTTGTGGATCAGGTCGGCGAAAATCACCCCCAATACCACGGCCGGCATGAAGGCGATCAACAGGTTCGCGGTAAAGCGTCGAGCGCTGGGCTGCGTCGGTAAACCGATGATCACGTCGAGGATCTTGCGACGGAACTCCCAGACCACCGCCAGGATCGCGCCGAGCTGAATGATGATGTTGAAGGCCATCGCTCGTTCGCCGCCGAAATTGAGCAGGTCCGCCACAATGATCTGGTGCCCGGTACTGGAAATGGGCAAGAACTCGGTCAGCCCTTCTACAACGCCTAAAATCAATGCCTGAAAGGCTGTCCAAAGATCCATCATTCCCCCAAGAAGCCATGCCCTCAGGCATGCCCCGTTAATAATTTGTAGAGCGTTATTCGCGATCAGCGTGCGCTGAAACCCCGCGCGCACAAGATCCACACAAAACCGTAAAAATTCCGTGAAAAATCGACTTGGACTCAGGTTTTTCCGCGCGGGGCCGAAATCCTATCAGACAAGCCTCATTTACGCTGCCGCGTAATAGGACCTGAGTAGGATAGGCCCGATCGGCAACGTGTGGTTGGATGCTGGCGATCGTTTATGACAAGAACAAGAAAACGGAGTAACAGCGTTATGAACAGCTTGCGCAGTGTGTCGATCAGCCGACGCTTGTGGCTTATCTTGATCGTGGCCGTGGTGATGCTGTTGACGTTGGGCGCGTTGATGCTCAAGCAGATCCACGACGACCTCTATCAGGCCAAGGCCCAGAAAACCCAGCACGTGGTGCAGACCGCCAGTGGCATCCTGACCTACTACCACGGCCTGGAAACCGCCGGCACCCTCACCCGCGCCGCCGCGCAACAGCAGGCACTGACCGCCGTGCGGGGTTTGCGCTACGACCAGAATGACTATTTCTGGATCAACGACCTGACGCCGGTCATGGTCATGCACCCGACCAATCCAAAACTTGAAGGCCAGAACCTCTCGACGATCCGCGACCCGGATGGCTTTGCACTGTTCAACGAAATGGCCGCCATCGCCAAGGCCAAGGGCGCAGGCATGGTCAACTATCGCTGGCCGAAACCGGGCGCCAGTGCGCCGGTGGAAAAAACCTCCTACGTCAAACTGTTCGAGCCCTGGGGTTGGGTGATCGGCTCAGGCGTGTACATCGACGACATGCAGGCCGAGTTTAATGCGCAGGTCTGGAAGGCGTCTTTCGTCGGCCTGGTGATTGCCCTGATCATGGCGCTGCTGGTGATCATGATTGCCCGCAGCATCGTGCGCCCGCTGCAGGAAACCGTGAATGCCATGGCCAATATCGCCAGCGGTGAAAGCGACCTGACCCGCAGCCTTGATACCCACGGCCAGGACGAAGTCACGCAACTGGCCCGACACTTCAACGCCTTTACCGCCAAGCTGCGCCTGGTGATCAATCAGTTGCAAGTGTCCGCCGGCGCGCTGGGCCAGTCTTCCAGCGAACTGGGCAACGACGCCGCACAAGCCCAGCAACGCAGCCAGCAGCAGTCCCAGCAAATGGAACTGGTGGCGACCGCGATCAACGAAGTGACCTACGGCGTGCAGGATGTGGCGAAAAACGCCGAGCACGCGGCCAGTGAAATGCGCGATGCCGAATCTCAGGCGCAGCAGGGGCAGATCAATATCGATGGCAGCCTGCAGCAGATCGACAAGCTGTCTTCGACCATCGATCAAGCGGTGGAAGTGATTCGTACGCTGGCCGACGAAAGCACGCAAATCGGCAGTGTCCTGGAAGTGATTCGCTCTATCGCCGAGCAAACCAACCTGCTGGCCCTCAACGCTGCCATCGAAGCCGCCCGGGCCGGTGAGCAAGGTCGAGGGTTCGCGGTGGTCGCCGATGAAGTGCGCCTGCTCGCCCAGCGTACCCAGAAGTCGACGGCAGAAATCCAGTCGATGATCGAACGCCTGCAAAGCCATTCCGAAGCGGCGGTCAAGGTCATTGGCGACAGCAGCCGCGCCTCGCAACTGACCATCGAGCAGGCCGGCCTGGCCGGTGCCAGCCTGAATGCCATCGGCCAGGCCTTGCGCAACCTCAACGGCTTGAATGCCTCGATTGCCAGTGCAACCTTGCAGCAGGCGCATGTGGTGGAAGACATCAATCAGAACGTCACCCAGGCCGCCGGGTTGTCCCACAGCACGGCATTGGCGGCCGAGCAGTCGAGCGTGGCCAGTGTTCATCTCAAGGAATTGAGCGAACAGTTGAACGGGTTGCTCAAGCAGTTTCGCGTCTGATCACTTGTAGCAGCTGGCGCAGCCTGCGTTCGGCTGCGCAGCAGTCGTGAAATCAGGCGACGCCGGTTCCAGATAGACCGTGTGCGCAGAATTTACGACGGCTTCGTCCGAATGCGGCCCACACCGAACGCAGCCTCGCAGGCTCGGCAGCTGCTACACCGGACTGCGCAAGCCGGTTCTACTTGGCCGCGCCTGCCGCTACAATCCTCCCCCCTTTCGTCTTCCCCAAGGATCCTCCATGTCCGGGCTTGAACTGTTTGCCGCCGCCCTCGGTGTGATTGCCGTCTGGCTGACGGTCAAACAGAACCCCTGGTGCTGGCCGGTCGGTCTGGTCATGGTGCTGCTGTACAGCTGGATCTTTTTCGAGGTGAAGCTGTATTCGGACATGCTGCTGCAAGTGATCTACGCCGCGTTGCAGCTTTACGGCTGGTGGCAGTGGACTCGCGCGGGCGTGACGCATGACGGGCGGCACGTCAGCCTGCTCGATGGCCAATCCGTCGCGCTCGGGCTGGCCGTGGGCGCGGTCGGCAGCCTGCTGCTGGGCGCTGCGATGGCTCACTGGACCGACGCCGCCCAACCCTGGCTCGACGCCGCCTTGACCGGTTTCAGCCTGGTAGCACAGTTATGGATGGCGCAAAAACGCCTGCAATGCTGGCCGCTGTGGGTCGCGCTGGACGTCATCTTCGTCGGCCTGTTCATCTACAAAGAGCTGTACCTGACCGCCGCCCTCTATGGGGTTTTCGCCCTGCTGGCGGTGCAAGGCTGGCGGACGTGGCGCGCCGACCCGGCTTTGCGCACATGAAAGTGCTGGTGCTCACGGGACCCGAATCGAGCGGCAAGAGCTGGCTCGCCACCGAGCTGCAACAGCAATTCGGCGGCGTTCTGGTGGGTGAATACGTGCGTTGGTTCATTGAACAGGAGGCACGGGACACCTGCCTCGCGGATATCCCCGAGATCGCCCGCGGCCAGTTGCAATGGGAAGATGATGCCCGCGCCCTTGCGCCACCGTTGCTGATTCTCGACACGCACTTGCTGAGCAACATGCTTTGGAGCCAGACCCTGTTCAGCGATTGCCCGGCCTGGCTCGAACAAGCGCTGCTGGCCCGGCATTACGACTTGCACTTGCTGTTGTCGCCTGAACTCGTCGACTGGACCGACGATGGCCAGCGCTGTCAGCCGCAGCTGGATCAACGCCGGGCTTTTTTCAACGCGACTCAAGCGTGGCTGGAGCAGCATCGGCAATCTGTTCAAGTGATCCAGGGTGACTGGGCAGAACGCCGAGCCCAAGCGTTGCAGGCCGTCACTCTGCTGCTTGAGCGCTGACCTGTATCCCGCTGTAGCAGCCTCGCAAGCTCGACAGCTGCTACAGTCGCCAACACCCCGGCACCCGGCATTTGTTGCGGTAATTTTGCAAATACGTCCGCTTCTGAAACACACCTCTGCTCCCTAACCGCCCGTCTAAGCGTCGTTCATCATCCTGTCATGCCATGTGTTAAAGCGCTGATACATCACAGCGCAAACCACGGATCCAGAGCTCTATCCCGCTTTTTTCCCGTTGCAGCTCCAGATTTTGTCTCAGGCCTGAAACAGCTCAACCATCGATCCACCTTGCTTGATCGATAACCCCTTGAATCAAAACAACAATCAAAAAGCGGCACGACTTTCGCTCTCTCCTTCACAACGCTGATTAGGGCCAGCGCACAACAGAAGGAATCGCAGTCGTGGGGACTTTTCGTAAAGGCTTTACGCGCTTGATGCTGCTCGGATGTGCCGCCGTCTCGGTACTCAGTTTTGATGTTCAGGCTGAAGGCAATGGCGTGATCGTGCTCACTCGCGATGTACAGCCCCACACCATCGGCAGACCGCCATTCCAGAAAGACCCCTACCCGATCACTGTCAACGCCAACCCTTCGGATCGTGTCACCTCGACACTCAACAGCACCGAACTGAGCGATGGTGAGTTCGCCAGCGTGGCCAGCGGTTCGTCCATCMGCAACAGCATCAACCAGAACGGCAACATACCCGGCAGCCTCAATGTCGTGACCAATCCCAATGGCATGCCCGGCATGAGTGCCGGTCACGGCGGCGGTAGCGGTGGCGCGATTTCGGGAACGATCAACCATGCCATGAGTTCCGGCCTCGCGCCGTTGGGCAGATTGGCGGGAGGTCAATGACATGAGCCGCTCCCTGATCCTTCTCGCCCTGGTCATCGGTGCCAGTGTGAGCCCAGGCGCCATGGCCGACTCCAGCGTTCCGGTGGTCAACACCGCCAACATTCTGGATTCCGGCGCCCGGTACAACGGCAACTTCAACGTCAACCAGGCCTCCGGCGATCAACAGCAACAGGCCAATACCCGCGCCATCGCCATCGGCACCACTGATGCCTCGGCGACCACCCGCGTCATCCAGAAACTCGACACGCCCGCCAACCCGTCGATGAACGCGACGGCCACCATCGGCGGCAACTCTTTCAGTCAAGGCAACGGTGCACTGGGTGTCAACCAGGGCGCCGGGGCCAACAACCAGATGGCCAACGTAATGCGCATCAGCATCAGTGCTGCGCCGCAAAGCGTCGACGATAGCGCCCTTTCTCAACAGAACGTGGCGTTGTTACCAAGCTCAGGGGCAACTGACGCTTCAAAAGGCAGTCGCCAGGTCGTGACAAGCGACCAGGCCTTCACCGGCAGCCGAGGAGTGATTCAGGTGAACCAGAGTGCCGGGGTGGGGAACCGAATGGCTAACACCCTGAGCATACGGGTCGCTGACTGACCCGAACGCAGTGCGATTAGAAAGTAACCAACACTTAACCAACTAATAAGCACGGAGAATCACCATGAAACCCACAATGGCTCTCAAGCCTCTGGTCTTCGCCTTGGCATCCGTCATGGCGATGGCCGCACAGGCCAGCGACAACGATCGTGGTCACCACCATCATCACGGCCCCAAAGGCCCCACCTGGGAACAACAGCTGTCAATCGACTCAGCCGCCAACGCCTATGTAGGGGACACACAGGACAGCAGCGGCAACTCGGTACTTAACCAGGGCACCAAAAACACTGCCAATGCCGACAACTCACTCAACGGTTCCAATGGCAACATGGGCGCCAACGTGGCTGGCGGTGACGGCAACCAACAAGACAACGCCGCCGCGCTGGCGACCGCCGATGAAAGTTTCATCTTCGGTTCTGCCACTGCAACGTCCAACGCCTATCAGTACAACACCGACAACTACGTCAAAAACCGCTCTACCCAAAATAACGCCACGCTCAACAATGCTGGCAACAACGGCTCCGGCAACATTGGCATCAACGTGACTGCCGGCAACTTCAACCAACAGAAAAACAACCTGGCGATTGCCGTGTCTGGCGGCCGGGTAGCAACAGCCTCGGCTGACGCTTACCAATCCACCACCGRCCTGGATGTCGACAACAAGGCTGACCGGACCCACGTCACCACCACCCTCACCGATACCACCACGTCCTCGGGCACCTTCAAGGCCAAAGGCACCGGGACGATCGACGACAGTGGCTGGGGTCACAGAGGCGATGACAAGYTCAAATTCAGCGCCGTGGGCACCTTCGATCTGGCTGGCGTCACCACCCATCAAGTGCTGACTCCAGACGGCTGGAAAAACCCGGTTGTGAACAACGCCTCCATGACCAACTCGATGAACAGCTTCTCCGGCAACGGCGGTGCCAACGTGTCGGCGGGTGTGGGCAACCAACAAAGCAACTCTCTGTCCATTGCTGCCGGCTGCAGAGCCTGCATGTAATCGCGATCGAAATGAAAGCCCCGGCAACGGGGCTTTCTTTCCACGGTTCACCAAAGGCGTATCGATCATGCGTACGACAGCTTGTTTCGCCCTGCTGTGCCTGTGCGGCCTGACTCAGGCGGCGCAGATGCCGGTGGCCGCCTTACCGGGCGGCATGCTGGTTTACAAGCAGGTGCAAAGCGTGCGTGAGCGCAAGTTCAGCGACATCGTCGAACAAAAAACCGACTTCAGCTGCGGCGCTGCCGCACTGGCTACGGTGCTACGCCAGGCTTACTGGCTCGATGTCGATGAGGAACACATCATCAAAGGCATGCTGATCAATGCTGATCAGAACCTTGTCCGTACTCAAGGTTTCTCCATGCTGGACATGAAGCGCTACATCGAAGCAATCGGCATGCGCGCGCGTGGCTACCGGATACCGCCCGAGAAACTCGAAGCGGTGACCATTCCGGTGGTGGTGCTGATGGAAATTCGCGGCTACAAGCATTTCGTGGTGATGCAGCGGGCGGACAAGAACTGGGTCTATATCGGCGACCCGGTGCTTGGGCACAAACGCTATTCCCATGATGACTTTGTCAAAGGCTGGAACGGCATTGTCTTCGCTATCGTGGGTCCCGGTTATGACAAAACCAATGCATTGCGCAGCCCTCCGGAACCGCTGACGGCCAAGAACAAGCTGGACACTTTCAACCCGGTCAAAGATGCCGAGTTGATGGACTTTGGCTTCATTCAGAGCGACTTCTTCTAATCGCCCACTGATGATAGAGAGGGCCGGATGCCCTGGGAGCAGCAGATGAAAACCTCATACTGGCTGGCCGCCGCTTGCCTTGCAGCAAGCGCATCGGGCTATGCCAATGCAGGATTCAAACCCATCGAACTCAAGGACCATGAGCTCGCCGAGCTACGCGGTCGTTATGTCATGCCAGGGCGGATCATCAGCTTCGGCATTGTCATGAGCAGTACCTGGCGCAATGCCAGTGGGGACCTGATTGGCGCAACGACGTTGATGCAGATCCAGGCCTCTACCGTAAAACCCCAGTTTTACGTATCGACCATTAAAGAAACCGGTAACGGCAGTACGCCGCCGTTAGGCACCGGGAATGTGATCGGTGGCGCAGGACTGACCACCGCCCAGGGTGTCACTCAAACTGTGCGCGCCGCCGGTGACGGCAATACCGCATACAACAATGTCGCCCTCAACGTCCAGGAGGCCAACCAGGCGCCGGCGCCGAATCCCGTCCAAGGGCAGGTGCTGACGAGCGGGCAAACCATTACCGACAACAATGCCGCCGGTAGCGTCGCGGTGTCAGCCACCGGGGGTGGCGTGCAAATGGCTATCCAGGCCAGCAACAACCAAGGCACGGCCATGCAACAGGTGGCTCAGGGTGGTCTGGTGCAGAACACCCGGCTTCTGGGCAACAACAACAGGGTCAATAACCTGACGCATCTTAACGTGGTGCTAAATAACAATGGCCGAAATGCCGGAGCAGTCAACTGCAATCTGAGTCAACTCAACGCACTACGCAACCTGGGATATTGAACTACGCTGATGTTCGATCATTGGGCTTCATGGGGGATGGCTAATCATGTATCGGTCAGTACCACTGCGCGCGGTCGTTTGTCTGAGCACTTTGTTCCCGTCGGCGCTGCTGCAAGCAGCGCCCGATGCGGACGTGGCGGCTTTGAAACAGGAGCTCATGGAGCTCAAACAACGATACGAAGTACAACAAAAAGCCCTGGCAGTACTCGAACAACGAGTCCGCCAAGTGGAGGAGCAACCGGCGGCGCCGCCGCCTAAACGCCTGGCCAAGTCGCCAGCCGACATGAAAGGCAACCCGCAAGTGGCCACCAGGACGGGAGCGGCCGCGGCTTCAGGCGGCGCCGCGGGCAGCGGCAGTTCCTATGGACAATCGCTGGCCGATGACTCTCAACCGGCACAGAGTGTTTCCAACCTGTATGACGAGGCCAGCGGATTCTTCGGCGGCGGCAAGTTCAGCCTCGAAACCGGGTTGACCTATTCACGTTACGACACCCGCCAGCTGATCCTCAACGGCTTCCTCGCACTGGACTCGATCTTTCTGGGCAACATCAACCTGGACCGGATCAAGGCCGACACCTGGACGCTGGACCTCACCGGGCGCTACAACTTCGACAATCGCTGGCAATTCGACCTGAACGTACCGGTGGTGTACCGCGAATCGACGTATCAGTCCGGCGGCGCCAACAACGGTGCGGCGGGAGTGACCAGCGAAGAAAGCGTCACCCGCGATCCGACACTGGGCGATGTCAACTTCGGTATTGCCTACAAATTCTTGGACGAATCGGTCAACACCCCGGATGCAGTAGTCACCTTGCGCGTCAAGGCGCCGACGGGCAAGGACCCGTTCGGCATCAAACTGCGCCAGAGCGACGCCAATACCAACCTGTTCGTGCCTGACACCTTGCCAACCGGCAACGGCGTCTGGTCGATCAGCCCCGGTATCTCGCTGGTCAAGACCTACGATCCAGCGGTTCTGTTCGGTAGCCTGTCCTACACCCACAACTTCGAAGGTTCCTTCGACGACATCAGTGCCACCGTCAATCAGAAAGTCCCGGGCAAGGTGCGGATCGGCGACAGCTTCCAGATTGGCGCGGGGATCGCGTTCGCGCTGAACGAAAAAATGAGTATGTCGTTCTCGGTGTCTGACCTGGTGCAACGCAAAAGCAAGCTCAAGCAGGATGGCGGGGATTGGGAGTCGGTGGTGTCCAGCGACGCCAACGCCGGTTACTTCAACGTCGGCATGACCATCGCGGCCTCCGACAACCTGACGATCGTTCCCAACTTGTCCATCGGTATGACCGACGATGCGCCGGACTTTTCCTTCAGCCTGAAATTCCCGTACTACTTCTAAACCGCCCCCCCGCAATAGAAAAGGCCCACTACGATAGTTGTCGTAGCGGGCCTTTTTTGTTGCACCGCCCTAGCGGATCTGGTGCTTGTGCAGCAATCGGTAAAAAGTCGGCCGTGACACGCCCAGGACTCGGGCGGCAACACTCAGGTTGTCGCTGTGCCGGTTCAATACATCGCACAGCGCCTGGCGCTCGGCGCGGGTCTTGTAGTCTTCAAGGGTGCCCATCGGCGTGGCGAAGGCGTGTTGACTGAGCAGCCCCAGGTCTCGCGCCTCGATCTGCCGTCCTTCGGCCAATACCAGCCCACGACGGACCCGATTGGCCAGCTCGCGGACATTGCCCGGCCAGTCGTGCTTGCCCATGGCGACCAACGCATCCTCGCTGAAGCTGCGCGGACGACGGCCGGTTTCACTGCTGTAGAAATGGGAAAAGTGGTTGGCCAGCATCAATAGATCGCCATGGCGTTCACGCAGCGGCACGGTGACCACTTGCAGGACGTTCAAACGGTAGTACAAATCTTCGCGAAAGCGTTTGTTCTCGATGGCCTCTTCAAGGTCGACGTGCGTCGCCGCCAATACCCGCACATCCACCGGAACAGGCTGATGGCCGCCAACCCGCTCGATGTGTTTTTCCTGCAGGAAGCGCAGCAGATTGGCTTGCAGCTCCAGTGGCAAATCGCCTATTTCATCGAGAAACAGGGTGCCGCCGTTGGCGGCTTCTATCCGCCCGACCTTGCGCTGATGGGCGCCGGTAAAGGCCCCCTTCTCGTGACCGAACAATTCGGACTGGATCAAATGTTCGGGAATCGCGCCACAGTTGATCGCCACGAATGGCTTGCTGTGACGCTGGGATTGTTGATGCAGGGTACGGGCGACCAATTCCTTACCGGTGCCGCTTTCGCCGCGGATCAGCACCGGCGATTCGGTGGGCGCCAGTTTGCTCAGCAATTTGCGCAGCTCGCGAATCGGTTTGCTGTCGCCGAGCAGTTCGTGTTCAGGCTGATCGATATGAACCGTGCCCTGCCCGCGCAGGCGCGCCATGCCGAACGCTCGGCCCAGAGTGACCTGAACCCTTGAAACATCGAACGGCAAGGTATGGAAGTCAAAAAACCATTCGCAGACGAAATCCCCGACATTCTGCATTCGCAGGACATCCTGATCGAGCACGGCGATCCACTCGGTACCGCTACGGGTGATCAGTTCCTTGACGGCTTCCGGACGTTCCAGATGAAACGGCTGCAAGCGCAACAGGCCGACGTCGCAGGTTCGTTCCGCGGCGTTTTCCAGGGTACAGCTGTCGACATCCCAACCCACAGCGCGTAAACCCGGCAGCAAACGGTGGCAGTCGTCGCAAGGATCCACTACTAAAAGACGTCGTAAAGCAGGCGCTTCGATCATGACTGTTCCTTGGCGCCAAATTTTAGGAAATATTATTAAAAACAGTCATTTGGCGGGCTTCGGTGTAACACTAGCAAAATATTGACGCGGGCTTGTATCGATTGCTTATAGGGACGTCGGCTTATTAGTTATAAAAAATYACTTAATGAGTTGCCTAACGAATTGAACCTTTCATTCAGCTTTCAGCAACTGCCTGAATCGCCGGCGAATCAAAGAAAGTTGAAATTTCTTTTGATTGTGTGTGACCCAACCCCCGGTTGCGGACATCAGTACAAGTAACCAGCCGAACGGTAAGCCCAACCGACGGCACATCACTTGATTGGGCACACAGAGAGAAGACCCCATGAACGCCCCGCTCCGTATCAACGAAGCTCTTTTGATTGCCGACCGCGCATTCCAACCCTTTCAATGCGTGGCCTGGGCCCCACAAGACGGTAATGGTGAGCTCAGCCTGGCCATCATTGATCGCACTAACACTCGCATCAGCAGCAAACAAATCCCCAGCAGTGCCTATTCCGATCCACAGCAACTTGCACACTTGCTGGAACAAGCCCGCGCCGAGCTGAGCGAGGAAGGTTACACACTGCAATCGTGGTCCATGCCGCATTAATCTTTTTCGCGGATTACCGCCCGGTAATC
>NZ_JBFTML010000077.1:0-19579 GCF_056396925.1 Pseudomonas sp. 05N433
CACCTAAGGGTCGTAGAGACCTTAGTCGCGTGCCTGATAGACCGGGTCTTCGGCCAGAAGTTGCCGTAGACGGGCCAGCGGATCCTGACGGTAAAACAACTTCAACTGTTCGTAGACCTGTGGATAAGCCTCGTAAAGCAGATCCGGGGCGCTGAAGAAGTATTCGCTGGTGACCGCGAAGAACTCGGCGGGGTTTTCCGCGGCGTACGGGTCGATGGCGGTTTCAGCGTCCGGGTTGCGCTCCAGTTGCCGGTCGAGGTCGTCATAGGCTTCCTGCATGACCTTGGCCCAGTCGCTGACGCGCATGTCGGCGTGCAGCGGTGGCAGGCCATTGGCGTTGCCGTTGAGCATGTCGAGTTTGTGTGCGAGTTCGTGGATCACCAGGTTGTAGCCTTCCCAGCCACCGCTGGCCATCACGCCGGGCCAGGCGAGGATGATCGGGCCTTGCTGCCAGGCTTCGCCGCTGTGTTCACCATCCCATTCGTGTTCGACGCCGCTGGCATCGCGATGGCGCTGGGGGCTGAGGAAATCGTCGGGGTAGAGGATGACTTCGTGAAAGCCCTGATACCAGTTCAGATCACCCAAATGCATGAGCGGTAATTGGGCCTGGGCGGCGAGCAGCAGGCGCTGCTCCTGGTGGAGTTCGACGCCGGGCAGGGCGGTCAGGTGTTTGTCTTGCAGGAACAGCACGCTGGCTTCGCGCAGCCACTGGTCTTCGGCCGCGCTGATGCCATCGAGGAAGCTCAGGTGATGGCGCACCCGTTGCCACATGTCGTCGGCAATCGGATGCCTGGCCAGGGTGCGCCGGCGTCGCCAGGCGCTAAGGGACCACATCGTCAGTCAGCGGGGTTCGGCTTTGGACGCGGCATTAGCGAGACGGCTGCGGATCACGCCAATGATCATCGGTAGCAGCGACACCAGGATGATACCCACCACCAGCAGCGACAGGTTTTTCTTGATGAACGGTACGTTGCCGAAGAAGTAACCGAGGGTTACCAGGCCACCCACCCAGAGGATGGTGCCGAAAATGCTGAAGGCAAAGAAACGCGGGTAAGGCATTTTGCCAACGCCGGCGACGAACGGAGCAAAGGTACGGATGATTGGCATGAAGCGCGCCAGGGTCACGGTTTTGCCGCCGTGTTTGTCGTAGAAATCGTGGGTTTGTTGCAGGTAATCGCGGCGGAAGATTTTCGAGTTCGGGTTACTGAACAGCCGTTCGCCGACGGTGCGGCCGATCACGTAGTTGGTGCTGTCGCCGAGGATCGCCGCCAGCATCAGCAGGCCGCCCAGCAGTACCGGATCCATGCCGCCACCGGCCGCCACAGCGCCTGCGATGAACAACAGGGAATCGCCCGGCAGGAACGGCATCACCACCAGTCCGGTTTCGCAGAAGATCACCATGAACAGGATGGCGTAGATCCATGCTCCGTAGTTGTTCACCAGCATCTCGAGGTAAACATCGAGATGCAGAATAACGTCGATCGGGTTGAAATCCATGGAAAGCACCTGTGGTGATGGCCCGACTCAGCAGGCCTGTGCGGATAGCTTCGCGTAAGACTACAGCGGGGTGTGATTTTTCTTACGAGCCGTGAGGTGTGGGCATTATACGGGGTGAAAAGTGAAAAACGCGTCGAGTTTGTAGCGAGGAATGTCGATGTGTTTCAGGGTTTGTCGGAAAAGGTCGCAGCCTTCGGTAGCACCTACAGCTTCGAGGTTGCCTCGGTCGATGCAGCGCTGCCGAAGGCTGCGATCTTCTTGGTGAGCTTAAAGTTCGTCACTGATCGGCAATACGTAATTCTTGAACTCGGTGTCTTCCCTGAACCCGATGGATTCGTAGGTTTTCTGCGCCACTTCGTTGTTGCTGCTGGTGGAAACGCGCATGCGCACGGCATTGGTTTCCTTGGCCATTTTCTTCGCGGTGCGGATCAGGTTGTCGGCCACTAACTGGCGTCGGGCGTCTTCGGCGACGTAGATGTCGTTGAGGATCCACACGCGTTTGAGCGAAAGAGACGAGAAGCTCGGGTACAACTGACAGAAACCCAACAGTTTGTTGTTGTCGTCATCGGCCAGGGCCAGGTAGATCACCGACTCTTTGCGCCGCAGGCGCTTTTCGAGGAACGCTCGGGACGAGTCCGGATACGGCAGGGAACCGTAAAACTCGCGATATTTGACGAACAACGGGGTCAGCAGGTCCAGGTGTTCGAGGGTCGCTTGAATAATCCGCATGGTAGGTCTCGTCTTCAAGTGGCTGTCTTACATGGTGACGGCGACAGGAAACCCTTGGCGGCCGTGCATCGATCCTGCCTTAAACCGGAATAGAAACGCAATGCGGAAACGGTTCAGGCATCCGACGGACTGAGTAGGAAATTACCTTTCAAACCTGCTCCTGTGTCCGACTCCAGCGTCTGAACCTGGGCTTCGTCCTTCAGACTGACCCCCGATAACTGCCGCCGACAGGCTTCGCGCATCAAATACAGCAAACGGTGTGCCGCCATGCCGTAACTCAAGCCTTCGAGCCGGACATTCGAGATGCAGTTGCGGTAGGCATCCGTCAGTCCGACCTTGGGATTATAGGTGAAATACAGCCCCAGGCTGTCTGGAGAGCTTAATCCAGGGCGTTCGCCGATCAGAATGACCACCATTTTTGCACCCAGCAGCTCGCCAATCTCGTCAGCCACCGCAACCCGGCCTTGTTCCACCAGAATCACCGGTGACAGGGACCAGCCTTCGATAGCTGTCTGTTCTTCCATGCGTGCCAGAAACGGCAAGGTGTGGCGATGAACGGCCAGTGCCGAGAGACCATCGGCCACCACTACAGCCAGATCCACCCCGCCAGGATTGGCTCGTGCGTAATTACGCAGTGTCTGCGCCGACTCGTCACTCAACTTGCGCCCCAAATCGGGGCGCTGCAAATAGCTGTTCCGGTCCGTGGCCGCGCTGTGCAGCAGCAAACTCTCACGCCCACGCTCGGTCAGTTGCGAACTGAGCGCCGTGTGATCGAAAGGCAGGTGCACCGCATCCCGGGCCTGGGCATGGGCGTACTGGAAATCCAGCTGCGCGCGGGTCGGCATGCTGGTGCCGGTACGGCCGAGGGCAATGCGTGCCGGGGTCAGGCGGCGCAGTTCCAGCAATGGGTTCTGCGGATCGACAGGTGGTTCATACATATAAACACTCATCCCAGTTGCGCCAATGCCTGGCGGAACGCCGGTGGCAGGCTGTTGCCGAAGTGAATTTTGCCGTCCGCCTGGGTGAAGATGCCCATGTTCGCCAGCCACTGTTCAAACTCCGGCGCCGGTTTCAGGCCCAGGGTTTGCCGGGCGTAGAGGGCGTCGTGGAACGAGGTGGTCTGGTAATTGAGCATGATGTCATCGGAGCCGGGGATGCCCATGATGAAGTTGATCCCGGCCACACCCAGCAAGGTCAGCAGAGTGTCCATGTCGTCCTGGTCGGCTTCGGCATGGTTGGTGTAACAGATATCGCAGCCCATGGGGACGCCCAGAAGCTTGCCGCAGAAGTGGTCTTCGAGGCCGGCGCGGATGATCTGTTTACCGTTATAGAGGTATTCCGGGCCGATGAAGCCTACGACGGTGTTCACCAGAAACGGTTTGAAATGCCGTGCCACGGCGTACGCGCGGGTTTCACAGGTCTGTTGATCGATGCCGTGGTGGGCGTTGGCCGACAAGGCACTGCCTTGGCCGGTCTCGAAATACATCAGGTTTTGGCCCAATGTGCCGCGATTCAGGCTCAAGCCCGCGTCGTAGCCTTCCTGTAAAACGTTGAGGTTGATGCCGAAACTGGCGTTGGCCGCTTCGGTGCCGGCAATTGACTGGAACACCAGGTCCAGCGGAACCCCGCGATTGACCGCCTCGATGGAGGTGGTGACGTGGGTCAGCACGCAGGCCTGTGTCGGAATGTCGTAGCGCTGGATGATCGCGTCGAGCATTTCCAGAATGGCGCAGATCGAAGCGATGCTGTCGGTGGCCGGGTTGATGCCGATCATCGCGTCACCATTGCCGTACAGCAGGCCGTCGAGAATGCTGGCGGCGATGCCGSSCGGKTCGTCGGTGGGATGATTGGGTTGCAGGCGCGTCGAGAGCCGACCGCGCAGGCCCAGGGTGCCGCGGAACTTGGTGACCACGCGGATTTTCTGCGCCACCAGCACCAGATCCTGCACGCGCATGATCTTCGACACGGCGGCGACCATTTCCGGGGTCAGGCCGGGGGCGAGGGCGCGCAGGCTTTGTTCATCGGCGGCTTCGCTGAGCAGCCAGTCGCGGAAACCGCCGACGGTGAGGTGGCTGACCGCTTTAAAAGCCTGTTTGTCGTGAGTGTCGATGATCAGTCGGGTGACCTCATCGGCCTCGTAAGGAATCAGCACTTCCTCCAGGAAGTGGGCCAGCGGGGTGTCGGCCAGGGCCATCTGCGCGGCCACCCGCTCGCCATCGTTGAGGGCGGCAACGCCGGCCAGAAAGTCCCCGGAGCGCGCCGGGCTGGCTTTGGCCATGACCTCCTTGAGGCTGTCGAAGCGGTAGGTCTGGGCGCCGACGGTATGGGCAAATACGGCCATGGGACGGTGTCCTCCTGATTCAGTAAATATCTCAAATGCACCACTGAACCCCTGTGGGAGCGGGTTTTGGTGCACTTCAATATGGCAGGCGCCGGGAATCAGCCCGGCGCCGGTGCAATTCAGACACCTTCGAGCATCGCATCCGCCGGTGCATCGGCACGTTGCTTGGCGGTCAGTTGGAAATACAGGTAACCGGCCACCATGAAACCGAGGAACACACAGCCGATCAGCGCGTTGAACCAGGCCATCGCCACCAGGCACACCACCGCCAGAAACAGCGCGATCCCCGGTACGATCGGGTAGCCCGGCGCGCGGAAGGTGCGCTCCAGGTTGGGTTCGGTTTTACGCAGTTTGAACAGGCTCAGCATACTGATGATGTACATCACGATGGCGCCGAATACCGACATGGTGATCATTGCAGCCGTCAGCGTCATGCCTTGCAGGTTGACCAGGCCGTCGCTGTAGATCGCCGCGATGCCGATCACGCCGCCCGCCAGGATCGCCCGGTGCGGGGTCTGGAAGCGCGACAGTTTGGCCAGGGAGGCCGGCAGGTAACCGGCGCGAGCCAGGGCGAAGAACTGCCGCGAATAACCCAGAATGATCCCGTGGAAGCTCGCCACCAGGCCGAACAGACCAATCCACACCAACATGTGCATCCAGCTCGAGTTGTTGCCGACCACGGCTTTCATCGCCTGAGGCAGTGGGTCGTTGATGTTCGACAGTTGGCGCCAGTCGCCGACACCGCCGGCCATGACCATCACGCCGATGGCGAGGAACACCAGGGTCAGAATGCCGCTGACGTAAGCCTTGGGAATCGTGCGTTTCGGGTCCTTGGCTTCTTCGGCGGCCATGGCTGCGCCTTCAATGGCGAGGAAAAACCAGATCGCGAACGGGATGGCCGCAAAGATGCCGGGAATCGAGGCCATGCTGAATTCGTTGGCGCCCGACCAGCCGTTGAGCACGAAGTTACTGAAGCTGAAGCCCGGTGCGACCACACCCATGAACACCAGCAATTCGGCGACGGCAAGCACAGTGACCACCAGTTCGAAGGTGGCCGCGATGCTCACGCCGAGGATATTCAGGGTCATGAACACGAAATAGGCGCCAACCGCGGCGATCTTCGGGTCCAGTTCCGGGTATTGCACATTGAGGTAGGCGCCGATGGCCATGGCAATTGCCGGTGGCGCAAAGACGAACTCGATCAGGGTGGCGATGCCGGCGATCAGTCCGCCTCGCTCGCCGAAGGCTCGGCGGCTGTAAGCAAACGGCCCGCCAGCGTGGGGAATGGCGGTGGTCAATTCGGTGAAACTGAAAATGAAGCAGGTGTACATCGTCGCCACCATCAATGCGGTGACGAGAAAACCCAGGGTACCTGCGGTGCCCCAGCCATAACTCCAGCCGAAATACTCGCCGGAAATCACCAGGCCGACGGCAATGCCCCATAGATGCAGGGTGCCGAGTGTGGGTTTGAGCTGTGTAGTAGAAGTCATAGGTCCTCTCTGCGTAGTAGAAGTCATAAGTCCTCTCTGTCTTTTTTATTGTTTGATTTGTTGGACTTTCGGGTATGGCATTCAGTGTGTAGAGCGGGAATGCAAAGCCAATGCCAGACCGGCAGAGCGATGAAGGAGGCGTTTAAGGGCACCATCGCGGGCTTGCCCGCGATGGCCTTCTGAAGGGCGATACAGAAATACCTGTATCGCCCCCCCGGTTTTTAGAAGAAGCCCAACGGGTTGATGTCGTAGCTCACCAGCAGGTTTTTGGTCTGCTGATAGTGATCGAGCATCATTTTGTGGGTCTCACGGCCGACGCCGGACTTTTTGTAACCACCGAACGCGGCGTGTGCCGGGTACAGGTGGTAGCAGTTGGTCCACACGCGACCGGCCTTGATGGCGCGGCCCACGCGGTAGGCGCGGTTGATGTCGCGGGTCCAGAGGCCGGCACCCAGGCCGAACTCGGTGTCGTTGGCGATGGCCAGGGCCTCGGCTTCGTCCTTGAAGGTGGTGATGCTCACCACCGGGCCGAAGATTTCTTCCTGGAACACGCGCATTTTGTTGGTGCCCTTGAGCAGGGTCGGCTGGATGTAATACCCGGTCGCCAGGCTGCCCTCGAGTTTTTCCACCTTGCCACCGGTCAGCAGTTCGGCGCCTTCGCCCTTGGCGATGTCCAGGTACGAAAGGATTTTGTCGAATTGCTGCTCGGACGCCTGGGCGCCGACCATGGTGTCGGTGTCCAGCGGGTCGCCACGCTTGATCTGCAGGACTTTTTTCATGACAACTTCCATGAACTCGTCGTAGATCGACTCCTGTACCAGGGCGCGGGACGGGCAGGTGCAAACTTCGCCCTGGTTGAAGAATGCCAGCACCAGGCCTTCAGCGGCTTTCTCGATGAAGGACGGTTCGGCCTGCATGACGTCTTCGAAGAAGATATTCGGCGACTTGCCACCCAACTCCACGGTGGACGGAATGATATTTTCGGCGGCGCATTTCATAATGTGCGAGCCGACTGGAGTCGAACCGGTGAAGGCGATCTTGGCGATGCGTTTGCTGGTGGCCAGGGCTTCACCGGCTTCTTTGCCGAAGCCTTGCACCACGTTGAGCACGCCAGGTGGCAGCAGGTCGCCGATCAGCTCCATCAGCACAGTAATGCCCAGCGGGGTTTGCTCGGCAGGTTTGAGGACAATGCAGTTACCGGCGGCCAGGGCCGGAGCGAGTTTCCAGGCGGCCATCAGAATCGGGAAGTTCCACGGGATGATCTGCCCGACCACGCCCAGCGGTTCATGGATGTGATAGGCCACGGTATTGCCGTCAATCTCGGCGGCGCTGCCTTCCTGGGCGCGGATGCAACCGGCGAAATAGCGGAAATGGTCGGCGGCCAGCGGGATGTCGGCGTTGAGGGTTTCACGCACGGCCTTGCCGTTGTCCCAGGACTCGGTGATCGCCAGCAGTTCCAGGTTCTGTTCGATGCGATCGGCGATTTTCAGCAGCACCAGCGAGCGTGCCTGGGCGGACGTGGCGCCCCAGGCATCGGCGGCGGCATGGGCGGCGTCCAGGGCTTTTTCGATGTCTTCGGCAGTGGAGCGCGGGAATTCGGCAATCGGTTGGCCGTTGACCGGCGAAGTATTGGTGAAGTACTGACCTTTGACAGGCGCGACGAACTCGCCGCCGATGTAGTTACCGTATTTGCTCTTGAACGAAACGATAGCGCCTTCAGTACCGGGGTGAGCGTAACGCATGATGGGTTTCTCCTTGGCTTTTGTGCTTATAAGGGAGGACGCGCCAGAGCGCGGTAACAAGCGTAGAGCAAAGGTTGGGCCACCGCCTCGCAAGTCAGTTAAATCAAGGGCTTGTGTATTTTTTGTCGGACGGCTGGGCGGTGCTTGTGACGCTTGCGGTACAACCCGTGTGACACTTTGTACCGCTTGTGGCACAGCCTGTGACCGATGGGTCTTGTCAGCATTGCAATGCGTCGATGGCTGGAGGATGCTGGGCCTCAAATGGCCCACAGGTAATCCTCTGTGGCGAGGGAGCTTGCTCCCGCTTGGCTGCGAAGCAGTCCAGAAATGTCTGCCGGTCATGATTTTTGGCGAGCGCTTCGCACTCGAGCGGGAGCAAGCTCCCTCGCCACAAGGTGTGTGCCAGCCCCTTAAAGAGGGTTCAGCACAGCCCTCTGGGAGAATAATAAGAAATGCACGACAACCATTTGAGTCGCCATGCCCAGCAAGTGTTGACCGTGACCCAGGGTAAGTCCCACCTGCACGGTCCCGGCAGCGATCCGTCTATTGCCCGCTCCTGGCTGCGTTGCCTTGAGGACTATCACCTCGACCCGGCCCTGACCATGGCGCCGACGGTGCTGGAACATGGACGTCTCCTGGAAAGCCGCGAACGTTTGCAGCAAGTGCTGCAGATCGCCGGCAACGAAATGACCAGCCTCCACCAGCAACTCTCCGGCGCCGGCCACGCAGTGTTGCTGACCGACGCTCGCGGGGTGATCCTCAACTGCGTCACCGCGCCCGCCGAACGGAAGATTTTCGAACGCGCCGGCCTTTGGCTTGGCGCCGACTGGAGCGAAGCCTGCGAAGGTACCAACGGCATCGGCACCTGCCTGGTGGAGCGCCAGTCCCTGACCATCCACCAGGACGAACACTTTCGCGGCCGCCACACCGGCCTGACCTGCTCGGCAAGCCCGGTGTTCGACCCTCATGGTGAACTGTTGGCGGTGCTTGACGTGTCTTCGGCGCGTCATGAGGTTTCGCGGCAGAGCCAGTTTCACACCATGGCCCTGGTCAATCTGTCGGCGAAGATGATCGAGAGCTGTTATTTCCTGCGTTACTTCGACAATCAATGGCTGCTGCGTTTTCACTTGCAGGCCGAATCCGTCGGACTGTTCAGCGAAGGGCTGCTGGCGTTCGACGGGGAAGGGCGGATCTGTGCGGTCAACCAGAGCGCGCTGAATTTGCTGGGACATATTCGTGGCGGCCTGTTGGGCCAGCCGGTGGAGGCGTTTTTCGACTGCTCGCTGAATGAGTTGCTCGGCCGCGCGAGCGCCAATGCCAGCGCCAGTTGGCCGTTGCGCACCCGCGACGGGCGGCGGCTGTTTGCTGTATTGCGTGGGCAGCCGCGCAGCATTCCTGCACCGGTGGTGCAAAGCCCGGCAGTGGCCGAGCGTCCACGGCTGTCGGGTATTTGCCTGGGCGATGCCGCGTTGCAGGAAGACTTCCGCAAGGCCTTGCGGGTGTTCGAACGGGACGTGCCGTTGCTGATCAACGGCGAAACCGGCTCAGGCAAGGAGGCTTTCGCCAAGGCCGTGCATCAGGCCAGTCAACGGGCGGAAAAATCGTTCGTCGCCCTCAATTGCGCGGCGATCCCCGAAAGCCTGATCGAAAGCGAGTTGTTCGGCTATCGCGGCGGCAGCTTCACCGGTGCCCGCAAGGAGGGCATGCGTGGAAAGTTGCAGCAGGCCGATGGCGGAACTTTATTCCTGGATGAAATCGGTGACATGCCGCTRAGCATGCAGACCCGACTATTAAGGGTGCTGGAAGACCGTCAGGTGGTGCCGATTGGCGGCGAGCCGGAATCGGTCAATGTGCGGATCATCAGCGCTACTCACCGTAACCTGCTCGAAAGGGTGCAGGACGGCAGTTTTCGCGAGGATTTGTATTACCGGCTCAATGGGCTGGAAGTCGCATTGCCGGCGTTGCGCGAGCGCACGGATAAATCACAGCTGCTCGACTTTCTGTTGGCCGAAGAGGCGGGCGGGGAGACGGTATTGATTGATGCAGCGGCGCGGCAGGCCTTGCTGGATTTTGCCTGGCCGGGGAACGTGCGGCAGTTGCGCAATGTGCTGCGGACCCTGGCGGCGTTGTGTGACGGCGGTCGGATCGGGCTGGAAGATTTGCCGGCGATGATTCGTCAGGTCCGGCCGGTGACGGTGGCGACGATTGAAGCGCCGTCCGAGTATCCGCTGGACGATGCCGAGCGGTTGGCGTTGCTCAACGCACTGGAACAGCAGCGCTGGCACATGACCCACACCGCCGAACAGTTGGGTGTGAGCCGCAATACCCTCTACCGGAAGCTGCGCAAACACGGCATCGCACGATAGCCGTTTTTGTGGCGAGGGGGCTTGCTCCCTCGCCACAAAAAAATGCGCTCGATCAGCCAGGCGGTTGTGTCACGTTCAGCTAAAGAGTGCGATTTTCCCCTCCCTACGCTAACCTGCGGCCATGTTTACGAGGTCGACTATGCACATTCATATTCTTGGTATTTGCGGCACTTTCATGGGTTCGATGGCGGTTCTGGCCAAAGAGCTAGGCCATCATGTGACCGGCTCCGATGCCAACGTCTATCCGCCGATGAGCACTCAGCTGCAAGCCCAGGGCATTGAGTTGACGCAAGGTTACGACCCGGCGCAGCTCGATCCGGCCCCGGACCTGGTGGTGATCGGCAATGCCATGTCCCGCGGCAACCCGGCGGTCGAGTACGTGTTGAACAAAGGCCTGCCGTACGTCTCTGGCCCGCAATGGCTGGCCGATCACGTGCTGCAAGGCCGCTGGGTGCTGGCGGTTGCCGGCACGCATGGCAAAACCACTACCAGCAGCATGCTCGCCTGGGTCCTGGAACACGCCGGCATGAGCCCGGGTTTCCTGATCGGCGGCGTGCCGCAGAATTTCTCGGTGTCGGCGCGTCTGGGCGATACGCCGTTCTTCGTGATTGAAGCCGACGAATACGACAGCGCATTCTTCGACAAGCGCTCCAAGTTCGTTCACTACCGCCCGCGCACGGCGATCCTGAACAATCTGGAGTTCGATCACGCGGACATCTTCCCTGATCTGGCGGCCATCGAGCGACAGTTCCACCATTTGGTGCGGACCATTCCGAGCGAAGGCCTGGTGATCCATCCGACCACCGAGCCGGCCTTGCAGCGCGTGATCGAGATGGGCTGCTGGACTCCGGTGCAAACCACCGGCGCCGGCGGTCAATGGCAG
Organism: Pseudomonas sp. 05N433; assembly: GCF_056396925.1. Taxonomy (NCBI): domain Bacteria; kingdom Pseudomonadati; phylum Pseudomonadota; class Gammaproteobacteria; order Pseudomonadales; family Pseudomonadaceae; genus Pseudomonas; species Pseudomonas sp. 05N433. The sequence goes on from NZ_JBFTML010000077.1 coordinate 11,049, forward strand.
GTCAAACTGCTCAGTGAAGATGGCTCGAAGTTCGAAGTGATGTTCGAAGGCGTGGCTCAAGGCGTGGTCGAGTGGGACATGACCGGTCAGCACAACGTCGCCAACGCCTTGGCCACCTTGGCCGCCGCGCGTCACGTCGGCGTCGTGCCGTCGATGGGCATTGCGGCACTGAGCGCGTTCAAAAGCGTGAAGCGCCGGATGGAAAAAGTTGCGGAAGTCCGTGGCATCACCATTTACGACGACTTCGCCCACCACCCGACTGCCATCGCCACCACCCTCGACGGTTTGCGCAAGCGCATCGGCGATGCGCCGCTGATCGCGATCATCGAGCCGCGCTCCAACTCCATGAAGCTCGGTGCTCACCGCGATGGCTTGCCGGAAAGCGTGGTCGATGCCGATCAGGTGATCTGGTATTCGCCGGCCAACCTCGGTTGGGACCTGGGTGCCACGGCGGCATTGTGCACCGTGCCGTCGATTGTCAGCGATTCGCTGGAAGGCATCATCGAGCGCGTGAAGAGCCAGGCCCAGCCCGGCACTCACGTGGTAATCATGAGCAACGGCGGCTTCGGCGGCCTGCACGGCAAACTGGCCGAGGCGCTGCAATGAACAACGGTCCGGAACGCATCACGCTGGCGATGACCGGCGCTTCGGGCGCCCAGTACGGCTTGCGCCTGCTTGATTGCCTGGTGCGTGAAGACCGCGAGGTGCACTTCCTGATTTCCAAGGCCGCGCAACTGGTGATGGCCACCGAGACCGATGTCTCGCTGCCGTCCAAGCCGCAGATGATGCAAGCCTTCCTCACTGAATACACCGGCGCCGCCACCGGGCAGATTCGGGTGTACGGCAAGGAAGACTGGATGTCGCCGGTGGCTTCGGGCTCCGGCTCGCCAGCGGCGATGGTGGTGGTGCCGTGTTCCACCGGGACCTTGTCGGCGATCGCGACCGGGGCCTGCAACAACTTGATCGAGCGGGCGGCCGACGTGACGTTGAAGGAGCGCCGCCAGCTGATTCTGGTACCGCGCGAGGCGCCGTATTCGAGCATTCATCTGGAAAATATGCTCAAGCTGTCGAACATGGGCGTGACGATTTTGCCGGCATCGCCAGGCTTCTATCATCAGCCGCAAACCATTGATGACTTGATCGACTTCGTCGTGGCGCGAATTCTCAATCTGCTGAACATTCCGCAAGACATGCTGCCGCGTTGGGGCGAGCACCATTTGAGCAGTGATGAATAGGCTGCTGATCATTCTGCTGGCGGTGCAACTGGCGGGCTGCGCCACGGCGCGCACCCTCGATGCCGCCAAACCCGGGGCACCGGTGGTGTATTCGGGGACGCGTCTGGATTTGTATGCAATGAACGGCGGGTGCTGCGCCATGGACAGATTTGGCGCAGAAGCGCCGAGTTATCCCGGTGTTGATCTGCCGGCCAGTGCTTTGCTCGACACATTGCTGTTGCCGTTGTCGTTGTTGACGGTTTTAGGTGTTGGGTTTCAGGCGACCGGCGGATTATAGAAGAGCGCTTCGCGCTCTATTCGCGGGCGCTGCTGGATTACTTGCCTAACTTGCGCAATTCATCCGACTCGACAATCCGTACGCCATCCTGCTCTTCCAGCGCCAGGCGCCACATGGCGCGGGCCAGTTGGCAGGCTTCGATGCCGTGGTATTTGCCCGGAATCAATTTCGACAACGGACCGGCAACCCGTTCGGCCAGTCGCGGCTCGGCGCGATCGCCCAGCAACAGCGAAGGCCGGCAGATGGTCAGCTGCGGCCAATTCTGCGCGCGCAATGCGTGTTCCATCTCACCTTTAACCCGGTTATAGAAAATCGGCGATCTGCGGTCGGCCCCCAAGGCACTGATCACGATCAGGTGCCGTGCGCCCATTTCCCGGGCACGTTTGGCGAAGGCCACGACCATGTCCAGGTCCACCGCGCGAAACGCTTCCTCGGAGCCGGCTTGCTTGATCGTGGTGCCAAGGCAGCAGTAGGCGACGTCGACGCGACCGTTCAATTGCGGCAGAAACACAGTCGGGTCACCGACCGGGTTTTCCAGGTGAGGATGTTCGGCCAGTGGCCGGCGTGAGGGGGCCAATACGCGTGCGATCGTTGGCTCGTTGAGCAGACGGTCAAGCAAATGTTCACCGGTTAACCCGGTAGCTCCGGCAAGCAATACATGCTGAGGCGTCAAGTACATAGTTATTCCCCCTTGATACTGTTCAGCTTAGTTGCTCTTTTCATCCTTGCTGATAGAGACACTTTGCAATGCCTTTCGTGCCTGCTGCTTGCGTAACAATTGCCAATGGGCAAGCACGGCTTTCGGCGCCCAGATCTGTGGTTCGGAAGCTTCGAAGCTGTCGGCCAGCTCACGCTCGGCCACGGTGGCGCTGGCCCGTTTGAAGGCTTGCTCCAGATCGTCGGTCTGGTTCAGCGCCTGGGCGAACAGTGCGTCGCCGAAATAGGTGAAGTTGGCTTCTTCCGAGCACCCGAAGGACACCCGGTCGGCGCGCGAGGCGGTCATGATCAGGGTGTGTTCATCCTTGAGGGCAGGGATGAAGCCGCCGGAATAACAGGACGAAATCACGATAATCTTGTCGCGCTTCTTCAGGGGCGCGAGGACGGCGGCGAGTTCGTCGGCCGGCAGGTCGGCCAGCTCCATGCGTGGCTGGTCGAGTACCAGCTCGTGTTCACTGGAGCCATGGCTGGTCAGGTAAATGAACAGCAAGTCCTCCGGACCACTGCGCTCGGCCAGGGTCTGGGCGGCGCGGCGCAGGTTTTCCCGGGTGGCCATCGGCCGGTCGCCGAGGTGGTCGCGATGGTTGACCAGGCGAATCTGGCCGAAAGCGCCGAAACGGCTGGCGAGCATGTTGGCGACGTAGTCGGATTCGCGCAGGAACACGCTCTGCTTGCCGTCACCGCCCAGGGTCAAGGTGTACAGTTCGACCGCCGGAGTCGAGGCCGGCACGTTGGCCAGTGCTTCGTCGAGCAAGCGGCCCTGGGCCAGCAAGCCGAGTTCCAGGGTGTCGGGCAGCAGCTTGCCGTCGGCGTCGCGCACGCGCTGGCTGTTGATCCAGGTGCCGCTCAGCACTGTGCCATCGGTCAGTACCAACGTGCCTTTGCCCTGATAGTTGTCGCCGTCGAACTGGCCGATATAGAAACTGCCATCGGCCAGGTTCAAGCGGCCCTGACCGGTAAAACGCCAGTCGCTGAACTGACCGATGTAATGACTGCCATCGGCGCCGATCAACTCGCCCTTGCCGTTCAGCACGCCTTCCTTGAACTGACCGATCCAGACATCGCCATCGGCGTTTTCGTAGCGGCCCTTGCCATGCAATTGATTGTTCTTGAACCCACCGACGTAGATATCGCCATCGGCGCTGTTGAAAGTACCGTTGCCTTCCAGTTGGCCATCGACGAAGTGCCCGGTGAACTGATTGCCGCTGGCATCGCTGCGCTGGCCTTCGCCGTTGGGTTTGCCGTGGGCGAACTGACCCTGGTACTGGCTGCCGTCTTCGAGTTCCAGACGACCGAGCCCTGAATATTGGTCGGCCTTGAATTCGCCGCGATAGGTCATGGCGTTTTCTTTGAGGGTGCCTTCACCGTCCCGTCGACCGGCCTTGAAACCGCCGGTGTAGCTGCTGCCGGTGGTGGTCAGCGTGCCCTGGCCGTCGAACAGCCCCTGCTGGAACTGCCCGCGATAGACCTCGCCGTTGCTGCCGTGCCATTCGCCCTGGCCATGCCATTGGCCTTTGTCGAAGTGACCGGCATACCAGCTGCCGTTCGGGTAATCGATGCGACCCTCGCCTTGCAGCAGGCCGTTGACCAGATCACCACGATAGCGTCCGCCATCCGGCAGGCGGGCGTCGGGGGGCAACAGCGATTCGCCATCGCCGCAAGCGGTGAGCATCRGGGTCAGGGCAAGGAGTGCAAGTGAGCGCATAGCGGGATCCGGGCAATTAGGCGACGGAGTATGCCGCAGCTATGTGTCGCATTTATAGAGACACGGCACAGACACAGCGCGAAACAGCATGAGCTGCTTCGCAATCAGGCATGTGTCAGACGAAGCAGAGGGACAATGGCTCGGCGATATAGGCCGGTTTGTCCGATCCTTCGATTTCAAGCGTAGCGGTGGCCTTGAGCAGCCATTGGCCGGGTTTCTTCTCGGTGACGTCGTTCATGTCGACCTTGAGTCGAACCCTGGAATTAACCTTCACAGGCTGGATGAAACGCACGCTGTCCAGGCCATAGTTGACCACCATCTTCGCGCCTTCGGGCAGGATGAGGATGTCTTCCATCAGTTTGGGGATCAGCGACAACGACAGGAAACCATGGGCGATGGTGCTGCCAAAAGGCGTTTGCGCGGCTTTGACCGGGTCGACATGGATGAACTGATAATCGCCTGTGGCTTCTGCGAACAGGTTGATGCGTTCCTGGTCGATGGTGAGCCATTGGGAACATCCGAGTTCCTTGCCGACATAATCTTTGAGCTCTGCAACTGGAACATAGGGCATTGAGACTCTCCTTGGGTTCATCGGATTTATAGTTTTTCGAGTGGGGGACTTGACCTCCCTGCGAACCACTTTAGATCAACATGACAAATTGCTCCGGTCAACTGACCATGCTTTTGGCGAATGCCGACTCATAGCGTGCTTATAATGTCGGGCCCCTTCTTGGTGGGGGAGAGCGCGGGAGAGGATGGATGTTGTTACGTGGCCTGACCTGGCTGGTGCTGTTTCAATTGCTCGGCACAGCCCTCAATCATCTGTTTTTGCCGGTGCTGCCGGGGCCGATCATTGGCCTGCTGTTGCTGCTGGGGTATCTGATCAGCCGCGGTCAAGTCGGCGAACCGCTGAACCTTGCGGCCAGCAGCCTGTTGCGTTATTTGCCGTTGCTGCTGGTGCCGCCGGCCGTGGGCGTGATGGTCTACGCCACTGACATTGCCGCGGATTTCTGGGCGATCACCGGTGCGCTGGTGTTGTCGTTGGTGCTGTCGATGGCCTTCGCCGGGGTGCTGATGCAGCGCCTGGTCAAGCGTCACGCCCATTCCGAGGACAGCCAATGATGTTCGATTGGCACGGCGCCTGGGCGTCGGTGATTCATCATCCGCTGTTCGGCATCGGCATTACGCTGGGCGCGTATCAATTGGTGCTGGCGGCGTTCGAGAAAACCCGCTGGATTTTTCTGCAACCGGTGCTGGTCTCCATGCTGCTGGTCATCGGCGTGCTGGTCAGTTGCGGCCTGAGTTACGTTGAGTACCGCAAGAGCACCGAGATCCTCAGTATCTTGCTCGGGCCGGCCACCGTTGCGCTGGCGGTGCCGCTGTACCTCAACCTGCGGCGGATTCGACAGTTGTTCTGGCCGATATTTACTACGCTGGTGATAGGTGGCGTGGTCGCCACGGGCATGGGGGTGCTGCTGGGTTGGTGGTTCGGCGCCGAACACATGATCCTGATGACCATGGCCCCCAAGTCGGTGACCTCGCCGATTGCCATGCTGGTGGCGGAGCAGATTGGTGGCGTCGCGGCGCTGGCGGCGGTGTTCGTGTTGATTACCGGGGTGATCGGAGCGATCTTCGGGCCGAGTCTTTTGACTCGTCTCGGTGTCCACAGCCCGGAGGCCCGCGGTATGGCTCTGGGCATGACCGCCCATGCGGTCGGCACGGCGGTGGCCATGCAGGAAAGTGAGGAGTGCGGCGCCTTCGCGGCGCTGGCGATGAGTCTGATGGGCGTGGCCACGGCGGTATTCCTGCCGTTGGCGGTGTCGATGGTGGTGTAAGGAAATGTCTATGAGTCTGCCGCTTTTTCCGCTGAACACGGTGCTGTTTCCGGACTGCATCCTCGACTTGCAGATTTTCGAAGCACGCTACCTGGACATGATCGGCCGTTGCATGAAACAGGGCAGCGGCTTCGGCGTAGTGTGTATTCTCGAGGGCGAAGAAGTCGGCATCGCTCCTGAAGGCTACGCGCGGGTGGGGTGCGAGGCGCTGATCACCGATTTCCATCAGCAGGACAACGGCCTGCTGGGCATTCGGGTAAAGGGCGGGCGGCGTTTTCACGTGGTGCGCACCGAGGTGCAGCGCGACCAGTTGATCGTCGCCGAAGTCGAGTGGCTCAAAGATGAACCTGAGCAACCGCTACAGGATGAAGATGCCGACCTGGTCGCGCTGCTCAAGGCCTTGGCGGAACACCCGATGGTCGAAGCACTGAGCATGGGCACCGAAGCGACGGGGCAACAGTCGCTGGCCAATCAGTTGGCGTATCTGTTGCCGTTTTCCGAGGTGGACAAGATCGACTTGCTGCAACTCGATGATCCGCAGCAACGGCTGGATGCGATTCAGGCGTTGCTGGATGAACTGCAGGGTGAGTTGTTTGCCTGATGTCCACTGAAAGATCGCAGCCGCTACAGGTGCGATCTTTCAATCCTCAATATGCATACCGCAACAAAGCTTGCGGCAAATGCCGCAACACAAAGAAGCCGAACAACGCCAGCAACGACGGCAACACCAGCCACCAGACCTTGGGTGGCATGGCGTTGAGCGGCACCTGGCGTTGCGTCAGCCACAGGCTCGCCGCACACACGCATGCCGCCAGCATCGCGCCGGCCAGTACATCGGTAGGCCAGTGCGCCCCCAGGTAAACCCGCGACAGGGCAATCGCCAGCGCCGGCAAACAACCCAGCAACAACCAGGTCAGGCGCATTCGCGGCGGTTGTCCGCGGCCAGCCAGCACCGCTAGCGTCAGAAACAGCGCGAACGAGCCCGAGGCGTGGCCGCTGGGCATGCTATAGCTGGTCAGTGGATCGCTCAGCACTTCCGGGCGAATGCGGGCGAAAAAGTGCTTGGTTGCCGTGTTGCCCAGCGCGGTGAAAAGCAACGTGCTGCCGGCGAAGATCGCGTGCCGCCATTGTCGCGTCAGCAACAGCAGGGCCGTCAACAGGGCGCTGATCATAAACATGTTGCGGAACTCGCCAATCAGCGTGAACACCACGGCTACTTCATCGAGCATCGGGCTGCGGTGTTCCTGCACCAGGGTCATCAACCCTTGGTCGAGGGCGGTCAGGTGCGGATAGCCGATGAACAGTCCCGCCAGAATTAGAAAACTCATGCCGGTGATCAGCATCGTCGCCTTGCGATGGCGGCGCATGCTGCTGGTAATGCTCAAGCCCACCATGACGGCGATGCTGCCGGCAACGATTCCGGCCTCGGGCCAGAACCCTTCGGGCAATGGCAAGCGAATCGCCGCGCCGGTGGCCCAGCCGGGCAGCAGATAGGCAACGCTCCAGCCCGCGGCGGCCAACAGGCTGACGGCGGCGAAGCGGGGGAAGGGCATATCGAACATACCTGCGACCATCGGCAGCATTGGTCGCAACGGGCCGATAAAGCGTCCGACTAACAGGCTGGCGATGCCATAACGCTGAAAATACGCTTCGGCCCCGGCGATCCATTCCGGATGATGGCGCAACCCCGGCAGGCGCCGGATGTTCTGGTGGAAATGTCGTCCCAGGAAATACGAAACGATGTCGCCCAGCACGCCGCCGAGGAAACCCAGCAGCAATGTTTCACCCAGCGACAGTGCGCCACTGCCGGCCAGTACTGCCGCGGCAAACAACAACACCGTACCGGGTACGATCAGCCCGGCAATCGCCAGGCACTCCACACACGCCACTACGAACACTGCCATGGCCAGCCACTGCGGATTGACCGTCAGCCAACCGATCACGCTATCGAGCCATGGGCCCATAAAAACAACTCCATCGAATGTTCACTTGGCCCCAAAGGGATGAATCTCCCAAATGCTGAACGACCGCTCCCACTGGGATTCCCGTTTGCCCGGGCACGTTTCAAGTCAGCAAAAAATAATCACGCCCTTCGACCTGACCCCGACGCATCGGATTGCGAGTGCAGTACGGCGCGTAAGCCGCATCGACGAAACGGTACATTAAATGTTCGTCGCGCCCCTGGGGGATGCCCAGGCGTGTGGTCTGGATGATATGGCCGGGCGCAGGCCCGATGTCTTCCACCAGCAGCACTTCATGGTCAAAACGCTTGGCGTCCCAGACCGGCACCTTCAGCCCCAGCGCCTTGCACAGCAACGTCTGCCCGGCGCACAGCTTTTGCGAGGGGCGAGGGCGGCCCTGGGCGTCGGGATTGTTCAGCAGCATCTGCGCCAGGCTGGCTGGCCCGCTCAGTTCATCGACCCATGGATAGGCGGATTTGATCAGCACCGCATTGCCCGGACCTTGGGCACTGAAGTTCAGGGAATCGCCGCCGCGGGCGTAATACATATAGATGTGGCCGCCATCCAGAAACAAAGCCTTACGTTTTTCTGTGTAACCCAGGGAGGCGTGGCTACCCTTTTCTTCGCAGTAATAGGCTTCGGTCTCGATGATCCGGGCGCTGAGCCACAGGTCGTCGACCCGGTGGCGGATGATTTTGCCCAGCAGATCCCGGGCCAGCGTTTGGGCGTCGCGGTCGAAAAATGCATCCGGCAGAGCCTTGGGCGGGCGCGTTTCGGACGCACGAACAGTCAGGTTAGTCA
>NZ_JBFTML010000078.1:0-18663 GCF_056396925.1 Pseudomonas sp. 05N433
GTATTGGCATCGCTGCTGCCGGCATCGATGCTGGCAAGGTCGATGGTCATCCTGGCGTGGGCCGCCGTGGGGTTTGCCGTGTCGAAATCGAGCGTGGCGTCGAATTTGCCGAAGGTGCCGTACACCCTGGAGCCGAACTGGTTATAGGTGAAGGAGATCTTGCTGGCGGTGGTGTTGACCCGGGTGTATTCAACGGCTTGGGCACAGGGCAAGACGCCGATCGTGAGGATGGCGAGCAATGCGGCTAAACGCGGGAATCGAAGAGACATGGAATTCTCCGGGTGGAATGCCCTTCAGGGATTGAAGTGCAGCACCCGTGTGGCTGCGATAGCTGGACTTAAGCAAATATTCGAGGGTTATTCCAGCCCAGCAGAGCCCCTGCTCCTCAAAAGCCCGGCCCCACGGGTCTTTGGACTCGCCGGAAAGCCCGATGTGCCTAAAGTTGTGCTCTTGGCCGCCGACTCCCTTTTACTAACTCCTCTTACGAAGGACCGTAAAGTAGTGAACCTACAGCGTGAAATTGACGAGGTTTACGAAAGAAAAGCCTTCGAACGGCCACTGTTCTATTCCTACCCGGGAGGTTTGCGATTCAGCCTTTCCGAAAAGGGAACTGCCATTGAACAGTTTCTCCTGGCGCTTCAAAAAGCACGGTGCATTTGCGAGGACATATTCTCCGAGGAAGGATCGCTCGTTGTCTGTCTTCGTGTTCGTTCCGGAGCAAATCCATTTGCACACCGACCTGTTCTAGCGGAGCTTCGGGCGGCCGGTATCAAGATCCCCTCGAATCATTCCCGATGGCTTAACCCCATTCATCCGGACAATTGGTTTAATGAACATGAAGAAGAGCATTGGGTAAATGTCGCCTTTCATGCCCCATTGTCGCTACTTCAGAACTTTCTATGGTGTGCATTGGCGAAGGACATTGGAGACATTCGGCCCCGCCCGTTTTGTGACATCTACTTTTTCAACCTGAACCTGCAGGTTATGGCATTTCCCTACGATGATCGCGGCATGGATGTCGTCGGACCGAACAGGACTGCCCTGGCGCAGCTGTATCAGAAACATCAGCATTTTTTACTAACCCATGATCGACCAGTGATGGATGAGGTATTCGGAGTCCAGGAACCCCATTGTAGATAACGCTGACAACGACGCCTGGACTCCAAAAAATTTGGGCTCGATGGGGCGTGAAACAACCCGAACTGCTCTTCGATAAAGGAAAGTGCAATGCCACCACTGATATGGGACCCGTTTGACCTTTTCAACGTACTTGGGGTTGCTCCTTCTGAAGGAGAGTCCGGGATCTCGCACCAGTACATCGTCGAACAGGGCGCTGTCAGACTGCAATTGACCATTTGGCAATTTGATTGCGATGTTGAAGTCCAGCTGTGGGCGGCTCCGCTACCAAACCCAATAGTGCGGTACTCAATGCTCGATTGCCCGGGTATACGCGTCGTTAACGATAAACGTGGTCGTTTTTTAGAGTTCGCTGCGTCTAATACCTTCTCGGGTCGCTACGACGGCTATTCAGTCATTCCTTATGGTTTAAGACTCTGGATTGATCCGCAAATTTTTCTTGAGCCATTCACCTACTCGTGATTGGTGCTCCCACGTCTTTACCCAGCCTGCCATTACTGGATAATGGCCCCCTGCCACAACCAGGCTCTGACCTTGATTTCTCAAGGTTTTATATTGCTACAGCCTGACAGTCACCTTCAAGGACGGACGATCGGCTACGGAACAAGGAATCAGCACCGTGATATCCCAGCAAGACTCAGCAATACCGCTTACCCGCACTCAGAAATTCACCTCGTTGATCACCCGCGGCATGGCAGGCCTCAGCGTCGTGCTGGGCGCCATGTGGGCGTTAATCACCTATGCCGTGCCGGACCCGAGCGTGTTCGGTTTCAGCTTCATCAGCTGGAAAAACGTGGTCCTGCTGGTGAGTGCATTTATATTTCTGGGAGCCGTTTCAATCGGCTGGCAGATTCGTAATTTCACGCCGATGCTCCGCGGCGCGTTGCAGTTTTTCATGATCGCCGGCTTGTCTTTCGGCTTCTTCATCCTAGGCACCGAATACGCCAAGCCCTCTTTCGAGTTCGCCAAACTGCAAGCCAAAATAGTCGAAAACGAAGGCAACAACCTGCTCGGCAAACGCATGGAAGTGCTGGATAACATTCGCATCGAACTGGAGGGTTGCGAGAACATCGGCCGTCTGCCCACCTGCACTTTTGAACTGACCAATCTGAACGTAGACCGCAGCTTTCGCTTCGACGACGGCACCCGGCTATTCGACGAGTCTGGCGGTCCACTGAAGTTCGAGTCGATCCGGGTGGGCCAGGTCGAGGACAACGCCTGGCTGCGCTTTCAGCTGATTCGCAACGTACCTACACGCGTTACGCTGATCTTCCAGCAGAGCAACAGCAAACTCAGCAAAACACCAGCGATCAAGTTGGTGTTTCGAGATGGGAATGATGAGACGCTTACCGTCAAATTCAGTGAGATTGTAATGCGCTAGTTGTTGGAATAAAGGCTCTCTACCGACCACTACGGCGCAGGCACATACTCTTCGGTAATAACGAGACTATGTATAAGCCCCAACCACCCACTTCACTTTCTCCAGCGCCTCCCTAAGCGCCCCCATCTCCACGGAGCCCAGCGCCAGGCGAAACGCATGCGGAACGTTGGCCGAAGTGGCAAAGGGTTCTGCGGTTGAAACCGAGACGTTTTCCCGCATCAACGCCATGGCGATCTGGTCGGCCCGTGCGTCTTCCGACAATGGCAGCCAAAGAAAATACGACGAGGGGTGGCGAATACAGCGCAGCCCCGCCAGTACCTCGCCGGCCACGATTTGCCGGGCCTGCGCGTCCCGGCGCTTTTCGGCTTCCAGTTGCATGACGGTGCCGTCGTCAAGCCAGGTGGTGGCAATCGCCGTCATCACACCCGGGGTATTCCAGGTGGTCGCTTTGATTGTGCGTTCCAGCGCGGGCACGTTCTGCAGGGGGGCGGCGACGAAGCCGACGCGCAGTCCAGTGGCCACGCTTTTGGAGAGCCCTGACACATAAATCGTCCTCTCGGGGGCGAGTACCGCCAGCGGCGCGGGTGGATTTTCGGCGAGGAAGGCGTAAGCGGCGTCTTCTATGATCAGCAACCCATGCTGGCGCGCAATCGTCACCAGGTATTCCCTTTGCTCGGCACTCATCACCCAGCCCAGCGGATTGTGCAGGGTCGGCATCGTGTACACAGCCCGCACGCGTCGATGCCGGCACAGGCTTTCCAGCGCTTGCAGATCCGGCCCGTGATCGAGCACCGGAATGGGCACGATTTCAAGGTGCAGTGTGTCGGCCAGGGCCTTGAACCCCGGGTAGGTCAACGCGTCCGCGGCAATCACGTCACCAGGTTGCAACAGCGCCATCATCGTCACCGCCAGCCCTTGCTGGGCGCCGGTGACGATCAGCACTTGCTCAGCCTCGACCGTCAGCCCTCGAACGCGTAGATGGCGCGCCACAGCGGCGCGCTCATGGGGTCGCCCGGCGTGAGGCTGGTAGCGCAGCAACGCTTCCAGATCACCGGCCGAGGCGAGTTGGCGCAGGGCATTGCGCAACAGTTCTGCCTGCCCGGGAAGCGCCGGATAGTTGAAGTTCAGGTCGGTCATGCCGGCGGCAACGCTGTGTTGATCGATAGCCAGGTTGGGCGACCACGAGGTTTCCCTGACGAACGTCCCCCGCCCCGTCTCCCCGCTGACCAGGCCCATGGCTTCCAGCTCCGCATAGACCCGGCTTGCCGTCACCAGGGCCAGGCCTTCCGTGGTCGCCAACTGGCGGTGAGTCGGCAAGCGTGTGCCCGGCAACAGGCGCCCTGAGCGAATATCCGCGGCAAACGTATCCACCAGTGATTTGTAGCGGGAACGAGGCATGAGCAGATGTATCCATGACAATATTTTGATTGTATTGAGTTTCGTCCATACGATGCCTTCCATGCAACCTGAGCATGAAGGGGATCCAGAATGGAACGCACATCGAACCTGCAACAGCACACCACGGAAAAGACCGCGAGCGGATGGCTCAACGGGTTCATCGGCGTGCTCATCTTCAGCGGCTCGCTGCCGGCGACACGGGTGGCCGTTCTACAGTTCGACCCGGTCTTCCTGACGGTCGCCCGGGCCAGTATCGCTGCCCTTGTGGCGCTGTGCTTGCTGTTGCTGTTCAAGGAAAAACGCCCGGCCAGGTATCAGCTGCTCTCCCTGGCCATCGTGGCCCTGGGCGTTGTATTAGGGTTTCCGCTGTTGACCGCACTGGCGCTGCAATATGTAACGTCTGCGCACTCCATCGTCTTCGTTGGCCTGTTGCCGCTCGCCACCGCAGCGTTCGGGGTCTGGCGCGGCGGCGAGCGGCCCCGGCCGGTGTTCTGGTTCTTCTCGGTGCTGGGCAGCCTGCTGGTGGTGGGGTTTGCCGTCTCCCAAGGCCTGACGGCCTCTCCTGCGGGAGACATTCTGATGTTGCTGGCGATCCTGGCGTGTGGGTTGGGCTATGCCGAAGGTGCGAAGCTTTCCAAGACTCTGGGAGGCTGGCAGGTGATTTCCTGGGCGCTGGTGCTGTCGCTGCCCGTCATGGCGCCGTTGACCTGGTTGCTGGCCCCGCCTTCGCTCTCGGCAATTACCCCGCCTGCGTGGTTGAGCCTGGCTTACGTCTCGCTGTTCAGCATGTTGATTGGCTTTGTGTTCTGGTACCGCGGGCTGGCTCAGGGCGGGATTGCCGCCGTCGGCCAGCTTCAGTTGCTGCAGCCGTTTTTCGGCTTGGCACTGGCTGCCACGTTGCTGCATGAGCAGGTCAGCCTTGCCATGCTGGGGGTGACCGTGGCGGTGATTCTTTGCGTGGCCGGGGCACGAAAGTTCTCGAAATAGACGGCTCGCGTGGCGAAACGAATCGGCCAGGGGCTTTTTTAGAGCCCCTTTTCTATAGTGGCCAGAGCACTAAAGAGGCCCCGTCAGCTCCACGCTGTCGCGGTACTCCGGCACCGAGACCGACCAGCCCAGCTCCAGGCTGATGCGCCGGCGCAATACATCCGAGGCATTGGGTTCGCCATGTACCACATAGGTGTGTTTCGGTGGCCGCTTGAAGCCGCGCAGCCACAGCATGATTTCATCGCAGTCGGCGTGTGCGGACAGGGTTTCCATCGGCACCACTTCGGCGCGGATCGGCACGTCTTTGCCGTGAATACGTACCGACGGGGCGCCTGCGATGATCTGCGCACCGCGGGTGCCGCCCGCCTGAAAGCCCGGCACCAGCAGCGTATTGAGCGGGTTGGGCGCCAGCGCCTTGAGGTGGTGCAGCACCCGCCCGCCAGTGGCCATGCCGCTGGCGGCGATGATCACCGCGGGTGTGCGCTGCTGGTCCAGCTCGATGGAATCTCTGGTTGAGCGCACAAAACGCGTGACACGGCACATGCCTTCGCACTCTTCCAGGGACAACCGGTGTTCACTGCGAAAGCGCTGGTACAAGCGTGTGACGTCGGTGGCCATGGGGCTGTTGAGGTAGATCGGCAGGTCGGGAATCGCGCGTTTTTGTTGCAAGCGATACAGGTGATACATCAGCAATTGCGCGCGACCGACCGCGAACGATGGCACCAGCGTGATGCCATGGCGCAGCGCGGTACGGGTGATGACCTCGGCCAGTTGATCCTCCGGGGATTCGTCGGGATGCCGACGGTCACCATAGGTCGACTCCACCAGCAGATAATCGGCCTGCTCGATTGTCTCCGGGGCAAACATCAATGGATCGTTCGGCCGCCCCAAATCCCCGGAAAACACCAGGGTCATGCCATCGGCGACGACCTCCACGGTCGCTGCGCCCAGAATATGCCCGGCTCCGCGCAACAGAATGCTCATCCCCGGGACAATGTCGACCCGGTGGTGCAACTGCACCGGCCGCAGCAATTTCAATGCCCGCTCGGCGTCTTGCTCGGTGTACAGCGGCAAGGCCGGAGAGTGTTTGGAGAAGCCATGGCGATTGGCGAACTCGGCCTCTTCTTCCTGCAAGCGGCCGCTGTCGCACAGCAGGATTTTCACCAATTCACAGGTGGCTGGCGTGGCATATACAGGGCCGCGATAGCCGTTGCGCACCAACACTGGCAGGTAGCCGCTGTGATCCAGATGAGCGTGGGTCAGCACAATGGCTTCGAGGTCGCGAACCGGCAACTGGAACGGGTCCCAGTTGTGCAAGCGCAGTTGTTTATAGCCCTGGAACAGACCGCAATCGATCAGCACATGCTGGTCGCGATGTTCCAGCAAGTACTTGCTACCCGTGACCGTGCCCGCAGCACCGAGAAATGTCATTCGCATGGCCGTTTCCTTGAGCATTCATGGAGCACTATTGATCGCTCCTTTGCGCTTGTGGGCAGTTGATTTTTATCAATCGAGGTCACACTGGTTCATCTTCTTTGTCGAGCCGCGGCAATGGTTTGATGATCGTCAGGCTGCAAGGCGACCGGTTCAATACGCTTTCCGCCGTACTGCCGATGAACATATYGATCCCGCGATGGTAGGTCGTTCCCAGCACCACCATGTCGAAGGCATGTTGYTGCGCGAAATGGGCAATGACCTTGGGAGGGATGCCAGGCAGCAGATGGCGCCGTTGTTTCTCGACTCCGTAGCGTTCGGCAAGCGCTTCAAAGGCCTCCAACTGGGCATCGTTGACGGCGTCTTCCAAACTGCCATCGAGAGTCGCCGTCGGCACATTCACTTGCGCCTCCCCCAGCTCCGACCAGCCGCTGACATTGAGCAGGTGCAAGGTGGCGCCGCAAGATTCGGCCAGGCTCGAAGCCAGGTCGAGAATCCGGTCATTGAGCCCTTGGGTCAGTTCTTCCAGATGGGACAAATCGATGGTCGCCAGTATGCTCAACGGCTTGGGATTTGTGGCATCGATGACCAGGTGCAAGGGCGCTGGACAGTCGCGCAGCAACTGCCAGTCCAGCGGACGATGGAAGGCGCGATCGAGGGCTGATACGCGGTGGGTGTCCTTGATCACCAAGTCTGCATGGAAGTCATTCACGTACTCCAGCAGATGCGCCAGGGTCGGTCTGGCCCACACCACTTCAGTGCTCACTTGCACGCCTTCGCGTCGTTGAAACCGGGCTTGCTGCTCCAGCCATTGACGATGTACCTGCAAGTAACCTTCCCGCGCCTGGGCCATGGCGTCGTGGTCAAACAGGCCGGCCGCCGCCAGCGCCTGGACATAATCGAAAGCGACAATGTGCAGCATCGCACCGGTTGCACAGGCCAGGGCCCGCGCCCGATCGAACGCCGGGGTGCGGACCATTTCGGTCGGGGCAATCAATAGCAAACGTTGAATTTTCACCCTCACCCACCTCATCTGGATAGCTTCAGGTTGTGGCTCAAGTATCGGGGGGCTCTCGCCATGCGGCTCTGATTTTTATCAACTAATGGCCGGCCAGCGATCGGCTTACTGCGCGACGCTCGAACCCGGCTGCCTGACCGCCAGAATGCTGCCCGGTACCGAGTACAACGCCCGCTCGGTGTTGCTGCCAATCAACCGGTCGATCCCCACGCGATGCACAGTGCCCATCACCACCACATCCGCCAGGTATTGCTCGACAAACTCACTGATGACCGGCACCGGCAGGCCCATGACAAAGTGCCGACGCTCGGGAGGAACACCGTAGCGATCCGCCAGGGTGATAAACGCCCGGTGCAGGGATTCGCGCAGCTCCTCGACGAAGTCCATGCCCCAGCCACCGGCGATCAACGGCGCATCGCCATTGAACGCCGGCGACAAGTCGTAGGCGTACAGCAGGTGCAGCGGTGCATCGCATTGCAGCGCCAGTGCGTTGGCCGTCTGGATGATGGTGTCGTTCAGGCCACTGATTTGCGTCGCAGGATCGAACGGGTCCACGGCGGCCACGACCCGGTGCGGCAACCCGTAACGGATCTGATTGACCAGGTGCACGGGGATCGTGCATTCGCGCAGCAGATGGCAATCGAGCGGAGTGATGAACACCCGTTTGAGCGCCGGTTCCAGGGTGACATCCTTGATCAGCAGGTCGGGCTTAAGGTCTTCGATTGTCTTCAAAATATCCAGCAGCGGATGGGTGGTGAAGACCGCTTCAACCGTTACGTCCACGCCCTGCCCGCTGAGCCGCTCGACCTCGTCGGCCACCCAACGATGACAGTGGCGCAGATAACGCTGATACCCCGCCTCGTCGATTTTTTCTTCCCATAAATGAACAATCGGTGCCGGATCGACAAAGGCCCGCACATCCAGCGCGGCCCCGCTCGCCTTGGCCAGCGCGACGGCCCGGAGCAAGGCAGGAGACTGATGCAGGGTTCGGTCGGCGATCAGCAACAAACGTTGATATTGACCCATCACACACCTCCGCTCGAAACCGGGCCTTACCCGCCGGCATGGGCCAAGACTGCGCCCGTTGCCCCCTCCCCGAGGTTGATTTACATCAAATACCCGCAAATGAACGCCCTCGTGACGGGTGTCTGATCCAGATCAGATTCAAGGGCTGCCAGTGGCGTAGAAAGGAATCAACCGCGTGATGGGTGAATACGCACCGACCTTTCAAACAAGATGGAGGATCATCCATGCTCACTGTCAAAGACCACAATGATCGGGCCGCGGCGGCCTATGCCGCAGTCGCCGGAAAATACTGGATCGAAGCGCTCAAGGACGGCCGCCATGTGCTGATCCGGCCACTGCTGGAAAAGGACCGCGAACTTGAATACGCCTTCATCAAGCGCCTGTCGCCCGAGTCCCGGCACATGCGTTTTCTCGCGCAGATCAACGAGCCCGGCGCCGCCATGCTCGATCAGTTGATGGACACCGATAACAAACAGCGCATGGCTTACATTGCGCTGGTTCACGAAAACGGCAAATTGATCGAAATCGGCATCAGCCGCTACGCCGCCACGTCGGAACATGAGTGTGAGTGCGCGGTGACAGTCGCCGATGAATGGCAGCATCTGGGCCTCGGCACCGCCTTGATGGAGCATCTGATCAAGGCCGCCCGCAGAAACGGCTTTAATCAGATGTATTCGATCGATGCTGCAAGCAATACCCCCATGCGCGACCTGGCCAAAGCCATGGGTTTCGAGCGGCACAATGACCCCAACGACAGCCGCCAGGTCATCCATCGTCTGTATATGTCATAAAAGCCGATTGCCCCACGACGTACCGGCCAACGGTCCGCCGTGGGGCAAGTCTACGTTCAGGGTTACAACGACCTGTCGGGTTTGATCGCCAGCACACTGCAAGGGGCTCGGTGCAAGAGCTGTTCGGCAGTGGTCCCCAATAGCTTGTTCAACCCCGAGTGCTGCACCGTCCCCATCACAATGACATCGGTGTGATGGTCCTCGACGAACTTGCAAATACTCGGCACTGGCGCACCTTCGATGAAGTGCCGACGCTGCGACGGCACGCCGTGACGCTCGGCCAGTGCCGTGAACGCCTGGTGTTGCGCCGTGCCCATGGCTTCATAAAGACCGGAGGCCAACGGGAGTGCGCCAACGCCCATGTCCAGGGCATACACGGCTGTCCAGTCATACGCATGCACCAACTCGATCTGCGCCTCACACTGTTCAGCCAGCTTGGTGGCGGCGTCGATAATCTGGTCATTGAACACCAGGTCCTGCTCTTCGCTGCGCAGCACATCGACGATGGCCAGCACGTTACGTGGCCGCGCGTTCCGGGCGTTGGTCACCAGATGCACCGGCACCGGGCAATCGCGCAACAACTGCCAGTCCAGCGGAGTGAAAAACACCCGTTTCAACGCCGACTCTTCCTGGGCGTCCTTGATGATCAGACTCAGCGACATCTCGTTGACGAATTGCAGGATCTCCTCGTAAGGGTGCTGTACCCACACCACCTCGCTGGTGACCTCGACGCCGTGCTTGCTTATCAAATGGGCTTGCTCGGCAAGCCATTGCCGATGGGTTTGCAAATAGCCTTCCCGGGCCTGGGCAATTTGCTCGGGGGCGAACAGGCCGGCGACGGCCAAGGCCTGCAAGTAATCGAATGCCACGATGTGCAGCGGCGATTGCATCGCGCGGGCCAACGCGGCGGCCCGGTCGAACGCCGGAGTACGGGTCATGGAATGGGGGGCGATCAACAGTAAACGCTGAGTCTGCGACATGGGACACCTCGGCACGCGGCCATCTCGATGCAATGAGTAGAACCCTAGAGTGATCGCGGCAGATTCGGGCGACTTGATCTTTGTCAGCTACAGCGCTCGGATGCCCGTTAATGCAGCAACATGCCCACCCACATCGCCAACGTCAGCAAGACCTGGCCGGGAATGACATACGCGGCGAACCGTCGCCCACCGCTGACCCAGGCCACCAGGCATTTGCTCAGGGAGTTACTGCTGATGGCAACCAGCGTGGGCCCGGCAATGGCGTCGAACGGCAACAGTCCGGCCTTGGCCAGGGCGCCAATGGACGCCGTCGAAGAATGGGCATCGGCGAAACCGGTGAGCGTCGTCGTGACCATCACGCCCACTTCGCCAAAGTGATTGAGCACCATCGAAGACACAAAGGTAACGCCGGTCATGGTCAGTGCGATGACCAACGCCAGCTTGAGGTTGAACGCACCGCCGACCTTGACCGGCTGATTGTCGCCACTCGCAGGTTTGGGCAACATCAGGCTCAAGCCATACAGCGCCGTGGCGGCGGCACCCAACAACAGCGGCCCCCACATGTAGCGCAATAGACCGATGTCGACCGCCCCCAGGATCAGGCCGACCTGAATGATGGTCGCCAGGTTGGACAGCATCGCTGCCGCACTCAAGACTTTGATGTTGCCTGGCTCCTTGGCGACAAGGTGCCCCATCGCGGCGATGGTCGCGATGCTGGAAGCAAACCCGGAGGCGATGGCGCTGACCACATAGCCGTAACGGGCACCCAGAGTACGAACGGCAATATGCCCGACCGCCCCGACGGCCATCAGCAACACCGTCAGGGTGCAAATGGTGCGCAGATTGATGGCGGCATAGGGGCCGATAAAGCGATCCGGCGCCAATGGCAACACCACCAGGGCGGCGACCAACAGCACCAGACCGTCGCGCATCTCCCCTTCAGTCAATTGGCTGCGCGCAAAATGATGCAGTTTTTGGCGATACGTCAGCAGCCCCGCCACCACCACGCCGATGGCGATGGCCAGTTCGGGCGCGCTGTTACACAACGCCCCCAATGCCAATACCGTGAATAACGCCACTTCACTGGTGACACCAGGGTCAGTGCCCAGGCTTCGCCAGTAAGCCACAGTGACCAGCAAGGCCACCGAAACCGCCATGATGCCCACCAGCAAACCACCACCGATTTGCATCGCCACATAACCCAGCAACGCGGTGATCGCGAACGTACGCAATCCGGCACAGGCGCGACTGTCCCCACGCCCCTTGTGCCGTTCACGTTCAAGGCCGACGAGCATGCCGATCCCCAGCGCAGCTGCCGCCCCTGTCAGGCCCAAGGTTTCGTTCATATGACTCCTGTCCGGGTAAGCCACAACCCCAAGACTGCACCGGCATGACGCAGGAGAGATTGATAGTGGTCAATGTTTTATAGATGGACCTGGCGCCCCCCGCCACACGTCGGGCCGCAAGCTGGATCACTCGCCAGATTGATAAAGATCAATCCCGTCCCCTCGGTCAGCGGCAGGATATAAATCCAGAGAACCACTGCCCAAACGCAGGGGTGTCAGTGAGTACAGGAATATCTACGATTATTGACGGGAGTTTGGTCATGTCTGAGCAATCACGCTTCATGCTGGTCGTCTCGCCCCTGATGGAAAACAGCCCCGCGTTCGACCGCGCCGCTGCGTTGGCCAAGGCCTCGGGCGCGGCCCTGCATATCGTCGCCTTCGATTACCTGCAAGGGCTGGCAACGGCGAGCATGGTCAACGAACAAGCGCTGGAGGAGATGCGGCTGGGGTATGTCGAGCGCCATCGGCAATGGCTCGAAGAACAGGCCCGCCCCTTGCGTAAAATCGGGGTGCCCGTCACCACGGAGGTGATCTGGGTTGAACGACCTTTGCAGGAAATCCTCATTCATCTCAAAGAACAGCCGATGGCGGTACTGATCAAGGCACTGGAATACGAGTCGCTGCTGTCACGCATCATGTTCACGCCCCTGGATATCCATTTGCTGCGCGAATGCCCGGTACCGCTGCATTTTGTCAGCCACGTGAAGCACGCGCTGCCGCGCAAAATCGTCGCCGCGGTCGATCCCTTCCATAGCAATACCCAGTACAAGGATTTCAACGACAGGATTTTGCGCGAGGCCTCGAAACTGGCCAGCACCTGTAACGCTCAGCTCGACGTGATCTACGCCCACGATCTTTCATCCCTCAGTGCGGACGAGTTCGATTTCGACAGTAGCTCAGCGCTGTTTTCCCCAGGCAAAGCCAAGACACTGTTTGATGCTCAGGCCGATGCCTTCCGTGAACTGGCCGAGCGCAATGGTATTGCGCCAGAGCAACAGCACATGATCATGGGCAACCCGACCAAGGTTCTTACCCAATACGCCGATGCCTACGACATCGACGTGCTTGTCATGGGCCGGGTCGGCCACCGGGGCGTGGGTCGACTGGTGGGCAGCACGGTGGAGCATCTGCTGTACAAAATGCCGTGCAGTGTCTGGGTGGTTTCACCTGAGGAACTGTAGAGGGCTGTTTCGCACCTGGCCTACCAACCTTTCAGACAAAGGACATCACCATGAACGACTTGAGTCTGCGTCAGAGCATTATGGATGAGCTTGAATTCCAGCCTGAGATCGATGCCGCCAACATCGGTGTGACCGTGGACAATGGCGTCGTCACGCTCACCGGGCACGTTAAGAGCTACGCGCAAAAAGTCAGCGCGGAACGCGCGGTAAAAAGCATAAAAGGGGTACGGGCCGTGGCCGAAGAAATTCAGGTCAGGCCGATGAAAAGCGCGGGCACGGCGGACGACGCCATTGCCTCCCGCGCCTTGAATATCCTCACCTGGAGCTCCGACATTCCCGAACAGGACATCAAAGTCATCGTGCAGAAAGGGTGGATCACCCTTGAAGGCGAAGTGGACTGGCAGTACCAGAAAGAAACCGCCGAGATGGCCGTGCGCAAGCTGTCGGGAGTGGTAGGTGTGGACAATCGGCTCACCCTTCGCCCGCAGGTGAACGTGGAGGATATCCAGCGTCGTATCGAAGAAGCCCTCAAGCGCAATGCCGAAGTCGATGCCCAGGAAATTCACGTCAAGGTCGAAGGCGATGTGGTGAAGCTGGAAGGCAAGGTTCATTTGTGGCGCGAACGTAAGATCGCCGAACGTGCCGCCTGGTCAGTACCGGGGGTGAGGCAAGTGGATGATCATCTGCGCATTGCCTGAGTCAATGAGCCCGGGGAACCTGTAATTCCCCGGGATACCAAGCACTTGCGACGGGCCAACGGTTCTCCGTTTGTCGATTGCTTCCGGCGATCTTCCGAACGGAATCCGTGCCCTGGCGCACAACACCTATGCTTTATATATAACCCCCATGGCGCCATTGACATGACCGAAGTCCGCCTGCTTCAGGGTCAACACCTCAAGGCTGCCTGTTCCAATTGCAGTGTATTAGAGTTTTGCCTGCCTTTTGGTCTCGACAAACTGGAACTCGAGCGCCTGGACAAGCTGATTTTGCAACGGTTCAAGGTCAGGAAAGGCGCCCCCCTCTACCGCGCAGGCGATCCCTTGCACTTGCTGTATGCGATCCGTATTGGCTCATTCAAGACCAGCGTGCTGTCGCTCGATGGCCGCGAGCAGGTCACCGGCTTCCAGTTGCCCGGCGAGATGCTCGGCCTGGACGCCATTAGCGCCGAAGAGCACACCTGCAATGCATTTGCTCTGGAGGACAGTGAAGTCTGTCCCATCCATTTTTCTCAGCTGGAAAAACTCGCCCGGGAGCTGCCGGCACTGCAACACAACCTGAACAGGTTTCTGAGCCRTGAAATCGTCCGCGATCACGATCTGCTGATGATGTTGGGCAACATGAACTCGGATGAGCGTCTGGCCGCCTTTCTGCTGAACCTGTCGCTACGCTTGAGCATGCGTGGCTACTCATCCAGCGAATTCATACTCAAGATGCGGCGCGACGAAATAGGCTCCTACCTGGGGTTGCGCCTGGAAACCATCTGCCGGGGTATCGCCCATCTGCGGGAACAGGAGCTGGTGGAAATAGCCGGTCGTGAGGTCAAGGTGCTGAACATGCACGGGCTCAAGCAGCTGGTCGCCGGTTGCCATTCGGTGGCCCTCCACTGACGCTGTATGGCTTTTCAACGCTTATCAAGGTAACGAAACAACTCTTCCTCCTGATCGAAGTGCAGCCGCACGAGGGTATCCAGGCGGATCAACTGATGCTGGATCTCATCGACAGAAGCTGTTGCAGGGTCGGCACTGAAATCCGTGCTCATGCGCGCCAGCAAATGGATCAGGCGAAAGATCTCGCGGTGGACGTGGCTCATCGCCGACATGGGGTCCTCGCCGGGCAGGCTTTGCGTCAACAGCGGATACAGGTTTTTTTCGTCGTCCCGTTCATGGCGGGCCAGTGATTCCTGCAGGTTTTTTACCAGCGCCAGCAAGTCGCTCTGCGCTTGCTCGAGTGGGCGCTGGGCGAAGTCGCTTGCCAGTTGATGCAGATCGCTGAGTACCGAAGCGAGCTGGTCGTGTTCGTCTTGCAGATGATCGATATGCTCGGCGGCCAGCTTGCGTTGGCGCAAACCCGGTAACGGCCCCAATGCACGCAAGGCATTGAAGATGATCACCACGTCGATGCCCTCCTGCACCACGGCACCGACCAGCGGTGGCAAGTAGCCGAAGGCGGCTACCCCCATGGCCAGCACCGACATGCCCATGCCGGCCAATACACCTTGACGGGCGATGTGGCGGGTCTGACGGGCGATGTCCAACGCCTCGACCAGACGATCCAGACGATCCACCAGCAGCACCACACCCGCTGCTTGCGCGGACGCCGTGGCACCGCTCGCCCCCATGGCCACCCCGACATTGGCCGCCGCCAGGGCGGGGGCATCGTTGATGCCATCACCGACCATCAGTGTGCTGGCGTGCTGGCAGGCATCCTGTACCGCACGCACCTTGTCCCCAGGACTCAACCCGGCACGCAACTCGTCGATCCCGGCCGACAGTGCAATCATCTCGGCGGTTTCCACGCGATCGCCCGTGAGCATGACGATCCGCTCGATGCCTCTGTTGCGCAGTCGGCGCAGGGTCAGCGGGGTTTCCCGACGCAGCTTGTCGGAGAAGATCAGCAGGCCCGCGAGAGCCCCGTCCACTTCAACGAAGCTGCCGCTGCACGCCAGGTAATCCATGCGACGCAGCATGGTGGCGGCCCAGTCGCCAACCGGTGATTCATTCTGAACAAAGGACAACGTGCCGAAACGCACCCGCAGGCCATCAATCAACCCGCAGAGCCCCGAGCCCGGGCTTTCCTCGACCGCCTGCGGCACGCTGAGCGGCAATCCACGCTGACAGGCCGCCTCGACAATGGCCTGGGAGATGGGGTGCGTCGAGGCCTGTGCCAGCGAAGCGGCCAGGCCCAGCAGACGCTGTGGATCGAGCGCTCCGTTGGTCTCGATCGACTGCAAACGGGCGTGGCCGCTGGTCAACGTGCCGGTCTTGTCGAGAAACACTTGCTTGACCTCGGCCAGCGCTTCCAGGGTGACGCCGTCCTTGATCAGGATCCCGCGCCGCGCTGCCCTGGAAATACCTGACATGATCGAAATCGGCACGGCCAGGATCAACGGGCAAGGCGTGGCCACCACCATAACCGCCAGCGCTCGCAAAGAGTCGCCACTCAGGTACCAGGCGAGGCCGGCAATCAGCAATGTCAGCGGTATGAAGAACAACGCGTAACGGTCGGCCAAACGCACAAAAGGCGCGCGCGATCGCCGTGCGGCTTCAGCCAGGCGCACGACCCCGGCGTAGGTGCTCTGCGCTGCGGTTCGAGTGGCGGCCAGCAGCATTGGCGCGCCGACATTGGTCACCCCGCTGGGCACTAGCTCTGCTTCCAGGCGGGTGACCGGCAATGACTCGCCGGTGAGTGCCGACTCGTCGAGAATCGCCGTGGGGCTGAGTAAACGGCCATCGACCGGTACCACTTCCCCCAGGCGCACAAGCAGCGTCTGATGCGGCTGGATCTGCTCGACCGGAATCTGCCGTAAATTGCCGTTCTCCTGCAGCCAGGCAACGCGTGGCGCCCGGTCGACCAGCGCACGCAGTTCGCGTTCGGCGCGTTGTTGGGTGAAGAACTCCAGGATGCGCCCCGACGCCAGCATCAAGGCAATCACCGCCGCCACCAGCGTCTGCTGAAAAAACAACGCGGCGGCAATCGACAGCAGAGCGATCAGGTCCACACCCGCCTCGCGCCGGGCCAGGCGCCTGACAATCTCGACGAGCAGCACCAGGGCCATCACCAGACTGCCCGCGGCCCAGCAAATCGAGGCCCAGTCAGACTTGTGAGCAACCTGCGCAATGCCCCCGGCCAGYAGGGTCAGGGTGGTGAGCAGCAATAAAACCGGGTCCAGCCACTTACTGAACATCGATGTGGGTTCCTCAAGAAACGCTGCGCAGCCCTCGTTGTACAAATGCCTGCGGCTCATCGCCGTCATGGGTAGAGCTTAGGTCTGGAATGCCCGGCATGTTCGCTGCGCGCTATCAATTGAAGCCTCGTCTGGCGTTAGCGCAATGGCCGCCGCGGGACAAAATCGCTGTGTGCTTTCTTTCTGATTTAAATCAAACAGCCAGGGGCCGTTCACGTAGACATTTAGAGTCAGCGTTCACACCGTCGTATCTGCGGTCAGCGCTTATTCTTTCGTTTCGTGGAGGCCTGACATGGCGACTCATCTGCACGGCACGCAACCGATTCTCCCGCCGACTGCCCCCCAACCCCTGGCCGGCAGTTGGCGACAACTGGAGCCTAAACGCCTGTCCCTGAGCCTGCTGACGGCTCTGGTGATCGGCTCGATGATCGGCAGCGGCATTTTCAGCCTGCCGCAAAACATGGCCGCCAGTGCGGGTGCCGGTGCCATCCTGATTGGCTGGCTGATCACCGGCGTCGGCATGCTGTCGCTGGCACTGGTCTATCAAACCTTGTCCAGCCGTCAGCCGACCCTGGACAACGGCGTGTTTGCCTATGCCCGGGCGTTGGGCGGTGAGTTCCTCGGCTTCAACTCCGCCTGGGGCTATTGGATCAGCGCCTGGGTCGGCAACGTCAGTTACATGGTGATTCTGTTTTCCGCGCTGAGTTTTTTCTTCCCGCTGTTTGGCGAAGGCAACAACAAAGCGGCGATTGTCGGGGCGTCCGTGGTGCTCTGGTCATTGCACTGGATGATCCTGCGGGGCATGCGCACCGCGGCCAAAGCCAACGCCCTGACCACACTGGCCAAAGTCGTGCCCTTGCTGCTGTTTATCGGGCTGGTGATCGCGGCCTTCCAGCGTAAAACCTTCATGGTCGACTTCTGGGGCTCTCCCGCACTGGGCAGCACGCTGGATCAGGTCAAAAGCACCATGCTGGTGACCGTCTGGGTGTTCATCGGGATCGAGGGTGCCAACGTGTTTTCCGCCCGAGCGGCAGAACGCGTCAATGTCGGCCGTGCCACCGTTATCGGTTTCGTCATTACCTTGTTGCTGCTGATTGCGGTGTCCCTGTTGTCGCTGGGCATTCTCGGACAACCGGAGCTGGCGACCCTGAAAAACCCTTCGATGGCGGGCGTACTTGAGGCAGTTGTCGGGCCGTGGGGCGCGATGCTGATCAGCATCGGTTTGATCATTTCAGTCGGTGGCGCCCTGCTCGCCTGGACGCTGCTGGCAGCCGAATCGATATTCACCCCGGCCAAGGAAAAGGTCATGCCGGGTACGCTCGCCATGGAGAGCACCCGTGGCGTGCCCGCCAATGCGCTGTGGATCACCAACGGCTGCATACAGCTGTTCCTGCTGCTGACGCTGTACTCGAGCGCCACTTACCTGACCCTGATTTCCCTGGCCACTTCGATGATTCTGCTGCCGTACCTGTTCAGCGGTTTGTACGCATTGAAACTGACTTTGCAGGGCCAGACCTACGCTGGCCACCGTGGCCTGCAACTGCGTGACATGGCCATTGCCTCGGTCGCCACGCTGTATTGCCTGTGGTTGCTGTATGCCGCCGGGCCTAAATACATGTTGCTCAGTGCTTTGCTCTACGCCCCCGGCTCGTTGATTTACCTGGGCACCCTGAAGGCTCGTCAGGGACAAGCGCTCAACGGCCCCGAGACGGGACTGTTGATCATTATCTGGGTGGCGGCAGCCATCGCCGGCTGGATGTTGTGGTCCGGAACACTGGCCTTGTGAGGATGTTCTTGTTTTGTCGTGGTGGGCCGCAAAACCAATGTTTCGGTTCACCTTATTCGCCAAGAGGAGAAAAGAAAATGAGCAACTCCGTGAAGAAAGTACCCGTTCATACCGAAGCGAAAACCGCTCAGCGCCCAAAGACAACTGATCTGATGCGCCCCTTCGAAAAGCTTCGGCAACAGGTCGACCATCTGTTCGAAGACTTCAGTCTTGGCTCGGGGTTGTCGCTGTTCAACCGTGGACTGTTCGATGTCGCCCCCTTGTGGGACCGGGAATTGATCGGTCAGAGCATGC